>CAZGUL010000164.1:0-6754 GCA_964529055.1 uncultured Spirochaetaceae bacterium | reverse complement strand
CTCGCCGAACTCCCGGAGTCCCGGCGCCAGCACGACGAGCCGCCCGCCGTCGGCGACGGCCATGCGGGTGCGGTACACGCTCTTGTTGCCGAGCCAGGTGCTGCGGAACTCCGCCGGGTCCAGGTAAACAACGACCTTCTGGAGAGGCTCCCTCAGCAGGGTGATGTTCACCTTCGCGGAGAGGTCCGCCGCGAGGGTGTAGCATTCCTCGTCGTCGCCGACGAAGAGGCCCCGCAGGGCGAGCTTTCCGTCCTCCCGCCGGGACAGCACCGTCAGGATGTAGACGATGGGCAGATTTTTCGCGAACTCCCGGGACGCGTAGTTCATGACGTCCCGGACGGGAGTGCTCCGGCGGCCCATGATTTTCTCCATGCCGTAGACCGCCCCGAGAAAATGGCTCTTGTTTATCCCCTCGGCGCCGCCGGTGCCGACGAAAATGTTCTTGTTGTGGTTGGCCATCCCGATGACTTCGTGGGGCACCACCTGCCCCGGAGACAGGATGAGATCGTGACCCCCGTCGACGAGGAGCCGGTTGACCTGGGCCGGCCAGTCGTACGCGACGGCTCCGCCGGAGACCCGGCTCACGAATTCCGCGGGAACCGTGCCGAGGGTCAGGAGGCCCTTCCGCCAGTCGTGCACCCGGAACAGGGACTTCGGGGTGTCGCCGAACATGGCGGAGATTTCCCCGTCCGTGAGGGGAACGTGGGTGCCCAGGGCGGGCAGGATGTCGGTGAGTCTTTCACCGTAGTAGCGCCACGCGAAATTCGTGATGTCCCCCGCCCGGGAGTGAAGGCGTGTCACGTCCGGCGGAACGGCGAGCACCTTTTTGCGGGGCCCGATTTTACCGAAGGCCTCCGCGAGGCCTTCCTCCATGTCCTTGCGGGAAATGTCGTCCGTCGCGGATCCGCGGGCGTAGTACAGCATGCTCTACTTCTGCCAGGGGGCCTTTTCGGGCAGGGACTTGTTGAATTCCTTCAGCAGGGACTTCTGGTAGGTTCCCGCGTACTTCAGGGAGAAGAATTTTTCCAGCGCCTCGTCGTGGAACCGTTTCCAGGACTCGTCCTCCCGGCCGGGAATGATCGGGAAGAAAAGAGCCCCCACGGCGTTGGCGGCCTTCAGGTCCCCGGGAGCGTCGCCGATCATCAGCATTTTTTCCTTCGGATATTTCGCGTCCGCCGCGAGCTTGAGGTGGTCGGACTTCGTGCCGAGCTCCTGTCCCGCGATGAAACGGACGAACTTGTCGATGCCCAGCTCGGCCCATTCCCGTATCAGGGCTTCAGACGGGGTCTGGGAAACGACGATGACGTCGGCGGTCTTGATCATCTTCTTCAGGCTTTCCCGGAAGAGCGGGAACGGCGGCACGTCGCGGACGATCTTCGCCACCGCCTCGTTGACGTCCAGGGACCAGCGGTAGACCCTCTGGAGCTCCGGGTCGCCGGTTTTCTCGACCAGAGCCTTCAGGGCCGGATTGCCGAGCTTCGATTCCTTCTTCGTCCACGCCTCGAGTTTTTTCAGCTTGACGATCTTCGCGCCCCGCTTTTTGACTTCCTCCCGCTCGCGCAGGAGGTCCAGGGCTTTTATCACCGCGTGGAAACGGTTGCAGCCCCGGTCCTGGGAATACAGGTTGACGAAATCCCACGCCTCCCGGGCGTACTTGGATACGCTCTGCAGGCCGAAGTTGTTGACGAACGCCGGACAAAAGCATTCCTTGTGCTTCGTCTCCATGGAATCGAAAACGCAGCCGTCGGAGTCGATGCCGATGAAAAATTCTTTTTTCGGTTTAAGGTCTCTCAGGTCCTGGGGTGTGCTCATGGTACGATCCCTTCCTAATTTTTTGTTTGGTAAAATTTTGTACCATGAAAAAGGCGGTCCGTCAAGGAAAGGCCTAGCCTCCGATGTGAACCGCGAGCCCCTTCGCCGCGAGGCTTTCCTTCACCGCGTCGAGCCGCGCGCGGAGAACAGCGGAAGCGGCGGCAGTCGCCGCACCGTCCTCCGCCAGGGGATCGATCTTTCCCAGAAGACGGTACTTGCCGGAGCCGTAGCGGTGGAACGGCAGGAGGTGCATTTCCCCGACGCCGGCGGCGATGGCGATGTCGGCGATGGCGGCCAGGTCCTCCGGCGTGTCGTTGAAGCCGGGCACCACCGGTGTCCTGACGATGACCCGCGCGCCTTCCCGGACGATCTTTTCCAGGTTCTCCAGGATGAGTTTGTTGTCCGCGCCGGTGTATTCCCGGTGCTTCGCCGGGTCGGCGTGTTTGACGTCGAAAAGAAACAGGTCGACGTGCGGCAGGACCCGGGCGAAGTTTTCCCACGGCACGTGTCCCGCCGTTTCCACCGCCGTGTGCAGGCCGGCGGCCCGGGCGCGGCGGAGAATAGCCTCCGCGAAATCAGGCTGGGCCAGCGGCTCGCCTCCGCTGAGGGTGAGCCCCCCGCCGGACCTTTTGAAGAAAACCATGTCCTTGACGACCTCCGCCACGACCTCGTCGGCGGAGGCGAAGGAGCCTTCCATGTCGCGGGCTTCGGCGTAGCAGACCTCGGCGCAGAGTCCGCAGGCCTTGCAGAGCTCCCGGGAGAAGACGAGGGAGGATCCGTCCTTGCGGATGGCCCCTTCGGGGCAGACGCGGAGGCAGGCTTCGCAGCCGATGCACTTCTCCGGGTTGAAGGCCAGCTCCCGGGCGAAGTCCTGGGACTCCGGGTTGCTGCACCAGCGGCACGAGAGCGGGCAGCCCTTCAGGAAAACGATGGTCCTGATCCCCGGACCGTCGTGAATGGAGTGGCGCTGGATGTTGAAGATGATTCCTTTTTCGTCCGTCATAGTTCCATCTGCTCGGTGCGGTTGATGATGTCGTCCTGGAGTTCCTTTTCCAGGGCCGTGAAGTACGCGCTGTAGCCCGCAACGCGGATGACCAGGTTCCGGTGCTTTTCCGGATGAGCCTGGGCCTCCCGGAGGGTTTCGGTGGTCACCACGTTGTACTGGCATTCCCAGCCGCCCAGGTCGATGAAGCCCCGCATGAAATCGACGAACAGTTCGATCTTGCCCTCCCCCTCGAACAGGGACGGGTGAAACCTCTGGTTAAGCACGCAGCCGTGGGGCACCCGCCAGTTCTCCAGCTTGCCCGCGGAGCGTGCCACCGCGGTGGCGCCCCGGCGGTCCATGCCGTGGTTCGGGGAAATGCCGCCGTCGTTCAGGGGCTCCCCGGCCTTTCTGCCGTCGGGGGTCGCCGCGGTCTTGCGTCCGTAGGGGATGTTGGCCGACAGGTAGTACAGGCCGCCGATGAAGGGGCCGCCCCGGGCGTTGGCGTAAAGACGCAGTTCGTCGCAGAAGATCCTGAGCACCAGGTTCGACATTTCGTCGGCCTCGTCGATGTCGTTGCCGAATTTCGGCGCCCGGTTCGCCAGCATGAGCCGCAGGGCTTCATTTCCGGCGAAATCGCTCCGGAGGGCCGCGGCCAGGTCGGCCATTGAAACCTTCTTTTCTTCGAACACGAGCTTCCGGATCGCCGCCAGGGAGTCGCCGCAGGTGATGGGTCCCACTCCCAGGGGCGAGGTGGTGTTGTAGACCGCCCCGCCGCGGTTGAACTCGACGCCCTTCTCGATGCAGCCCTTCACGACCACGGAATACAGGGGCAGCGGCGATTCGGCGCCGTGAAAGGCGTCGATGATGTTGTCGTACCGGACGAGACCGGCGACGAAATGGCGGACCTGCGCGGTGAAGGCCTTCGTCACGTCGTCGAAAGACCCGAAGGCCGCCGGGTCGCCCGTCGCGGGGCCCATCCGGGTCCCGGACAGCATGCAGACCCCGTCGTTCAGCGCCAGCTCCAGGCACTTGGCCAGGTTCAGGTGGCCCGAGTTGCCCCAGGTGTCGGTCCGGCCCTCGATGACCGGCTCGCTGCAGCCGAGGAAGCTGAAGTTCCACGCGTCCTCCGGCGCGATGCCGATGTCCAGCATGGACCGGACCACCACCGGGTCGTTGAAGATCTTGATCTTGTTGATTCCCGCCTTGACGTTCAGCGCCGCGCGGCGCAGGAGTTCGTCGGGCGTATCGGGGTGCACCCGCACCGCGATGTCCGGCTGCACCAGGCGGGTGTCCCGGTCCGCATCGAGGATAAGCAGGGAAAGACCGTTCGTCGCGTCCCTGCCCTCCGCGTCGACCCCGCCTACGGTGATGCACTGTCCGTGGGCGGGTCCCTGCAGGAAGCGGGTCGCGTTGTTGGAATAGATCTTGTCGATCTCGTTCAGCTTCAGGAAGAAGCATTCCAGGAGTTCCATCGCCTCCGCTTCGGAAAGCCGGCCCTCCGCAATGTCCCGGCTGTAATGGGGTCCCAGGTTGACGTCCATCCGGCCCAGGCAGATCGCGAGCCCGTTCGTTTCGAGCTGCAGGGCGAGCTGGATGAAGTAGACGAACTGCAGGGCCTCCCGGAAATCCGAGGCCGGCTTCGCGGGAACCCGCCGGCAGACCCGGGCGACGGTTTCCAGTTCACGGCGGCGGGCGGCCTCCCGATCCGACGGGCCGAGGCCGGCCGCCATGCTTTCGGCCAGGTCCGCGTAGCGCCCGGCGAAGCGGATCAGGGCGGCGCAGACGATTTCAAGGGACTCGTAAAAATCCCGTTTTTCCGCGTACTCCGCCGCGGCGGGGTCCAGGGCCTCCCGGGCGGAACGGCATCTTCCGGCGACGGAGAGAAGCCCCTCGGCGAGGAGGTCCTTGTAGTTCGGCGACAGGTGACCCGGGCCGGACATGGTGTAGTTCTCGTTGACGAAGACACCGTGGCGCAGGACGTCCTTCAGGTCCCCGGGGGTGGCGGCGACGATTTTGTCCCGCAGACAGCGGCCCTCCCAGAACGGGATGATCTCCCGCATCGTTTTCTTCTGTTCCCCGGTGACGAAGAACCGGTCTCCCCGGCGGGTCATGAACTCGTCCATGTCGCTGCGGATCCAGTCCACCGCATACTCCGGGAACAGCGGCACGCCCCGGCGGTTCTTCGTCTGGTTGCCGACGATGAGCTCGTCGTCGCGGATCACCACCGTCATGGCGTCCAGAAGGTCCGCGAAGGCCCGGGCCTTCCGGAGGACCGGCGGGGTCCCCTCGCTGCGGCGCCAGCTTTCAGTGACGATGACGGCCCGCTCGGTGTCCACCTGGCGCGGACTGTCGAGAAACGCCTCCTTGAGGCGCGCGATTCGTGGGTTCATGGGAATCTCCTAAAAACCGGTCTGCTCGGTGCGGCTGATGATGTCGTCCTGGAGTTCCTTTTCCAGGGCCGTGAAGTACGCGCTGTAGCCCGCCACGCGGATCACCAGGTTCCGGTGCTTTTCCGGGTGGAGCTGCGCCTCCTTCAGGGTCTCGGTTGTCACCACGTTGTACTGGCATTCCCAGCCGCCCAGGTCGACGAAGGCCCGCATGAAGTCGGCGAACAGCTCGATCTTGCCCTCCCCCTCGAACAGGGACGGGTGGAACCGCTGGTTCAGCACGCAGCCGTGGGGCACCCGCCAGTTGTCCAGCTTGCCCACCGATCGCGCAACCGCGGTTGCGCCCCGGCGGTCCATGCCGTGGTTCGGGGAAATGCCGCCGTCGTTCAGGGGCTCGCCGGCCTTTCTGCCGTCGGCGCTGGCGGCGGTCTTCAGTCCGTAGGGGATGTTGGCCGACAGGTAGTACAGGCCGCCCACGAAGGGGCCGCCCCTTCTGTTCGTGTAGAGCCGCAGCTCGTCGCAGAAAATCCGCAAAACCCGGTTGGAAAGCTCGTCCGCCTCGTCGATGTCGTTGCCGAATTTCGGCGCCCGGTTTATCAGCATCTGGCGGAGGGGCTCCCCGCCTTCGAAATTCTTTTTCAGCGCCTCCCGGAGTTCGGCCATGGAGATTTTCTTTTCCCGGAAAACGAGTTTCCGGACGGCCGCCAGGGAATCGCCCACCGTGATGGGACCCACACCCAGCGGGGAGGTGGTGTTGTAGACCGCACCGCCCCGGTTGAACTCGATCCCCCGTTCCACGCAGCCCTCGATGGCGGCGGAACAGAACGGAAGAGGCGCGTGGTCCGCGTGGAAGGAGTCGATCAGGTTGTCGTATTCCACCAGATTTCTGATGAAATGACGCACCTGCTCCGTGAAGGCCTTCTCCACGTCCTCGTAGGACGCGAAGGCGGCGGGGTCGCCGGTCCGGGGGCCCATGGGTTTTCCCGTCAGCATGCAGGCCCCGTCGTTCAGGGCGAGCTCCAGGCATTTCGCCAGGTTGAGCTGGCCCGAGTTTCCCCAGCTGTTCGTTTTGCCTTCGATGACGACTTCGCTGCAGCCCAGCAGGCTGAAGTTCCACGCGTCCTCGGGCGGAACCCCGATGCCGAGCATGGAGCGTCGGATGACCTCGTCGCCGAATATCTTTATCTTGTTGATACCCGCCTTGACGTTGACCGCCGCCCGCCGGAGAAGCTCGTCGGGAGATCCGGCGTGGACCCGCACCGCGATGTCCGGCTGCACCAGGCGGACGTCCCTGTCTGCGTCCAGTATCATGTAGGACATTTCGTTCGTCGCGTCATTTCCCCGACCGTCCACGCCGCCTATCGTTATGCACTGGCCGTGGCCCGGGCCCTGCAGGAAGCGGGTCGCCTGGTTGGAGTAGATCTTGTCGATCTCGTTGAGTTTCAGGAAAAAGCATTCCAGGAGCTCCATGGCCCCGGCCTCCGAAAGGAACCCCGACCGGATGTCGTTCCGGTAAAAATCGATGAGGATCGAATCGAGGCGTCCCAGCGTGATGGAAAGGCCGTTTGCC
>CAZGUL010000163.1:0-6760 GCA_964529055.1 uncultured Spirochaetaceae bacterium | reverse complement strand
GTCGACACGGCGGAACTCACCTACGGCGGGAAGTCCCTGAAATTCCCGGTCTACGAAGGCAGCATGGGCGAGCGCGCCATGGACATCACGACCCTCCGCAGGGAAACGGGCATACTGACCTACGATCCCGGCCTGGTCAACTCGGGCATCTGCTCCAGCGACATAACCTACATCGACGGGGAAAAAGGAGTCCTCCTTCACCGGGGGTACAGGATCGAGGATCTGGCGGAACACTGCATGTTCCTCGAAGTGGCCTACCTTCTCATTTTCGGGAAGCTGCCGAACCAGTCGGAGCAGAAGAGCTTCTCGGAGCTCATGAACCTCCATTCGATGATCCACGAGGACATGCAGAACTTCTTCCGTAATTATCCGGAAAACGCGCACCCCATGGCGGTGCTCTCCGCGATGGTCGTTTCCCTCTCCTCGTTCTATCCCGAACTCGACAGGGAGTCGGCCACCGAGAGGATCGACAACACCGTCACGCGGCTCCTGTCGAAAATCAGGACCATCGCGGCCTTCTCCTACAAGAAGTCCGTGGGCGAACCCTTCGTATACCCGAGCTACAAACTGCGGTACTGCGAAAATTTCCTGAACATGATGTTTTCCTCGCCGGTCCACGAGTACAAGATAGACCCCGTGGTGGAGCGTGCGCTCAACCTGTTTCTGGTCCTCCACGCGGACCACGAGCAGAACTGTTCCACCACCGTCGTGCGGACCGTCGGCAGTTCGGGGGCAAACCTCTACGCCTCGATTACGGCGGGGATCTGCGCCCTGTGGGGCCCCCTGCACGGCGGAGCGAACCAGGCGGTTATCGAAATGCTCGAGGACGTCATGAACAAGGGGCTCACCGTCAAGGACGTTGTCGAGATGGCGAAGCGGAAGGAATCCAAGATCCGCCTGATGGGCTTCGGCCACCGGGTGTACAAGACCTACGACCCACGGGCCAGAATAGCGAAGAAGGCCTGCACGGACCTTCTGGAGCACCTGGGCAGGAGGGACGATCCCCTTCTCGACCTGGCGGTCGCCCTGGAGGATGCGGCCCTGAAGGACCCCTACTTCCAGGAAAAGAACCTGTATCCGAACGTGGATTACTACACGGGGATCGCCTACCGGGCCATGGGAATTCCGACGAACATGTTTACGGTGCTTTTCGCCATTGGCCGGCTGCCGGGCTGGATAGCCCAGTGGCTGGAGAACAGCCGGGACAGGGAACAGAGGCTGATGCGCCCCCGCCAGGTGTACACCGGGGAAACGTCGAACCGCTTTCTTCCCATCAAGGAACGGCAGTAAGACCCGCGTAGTCCTCCGGCGTGTCGATGTCCCGGAGGACGCCCGGGTCGCCGACGGGGACATCCCCGGGCCGGCCGAAAACCGCGAACACCTTCCGCATCGAGGCGTCGGGGGGAAAGCCGGGAATCTTTTCCAGGAGACCCCGGGAAACGAGCACCGGATGCCCCGTTCCGCCCGCGAACGCCGGGCGGACGGCGCGGCATTCCCTGCCGGCCGCCGGAAAGGCGGCGAACCGTTTCAGCAGAATATTGTAGGTTCCCGGATCGATCGCCGGCATGTCCCCCAGGGCGATGAAGACCGCCTCTCCCGCCCCGGCGGCCAGGGCGGCCTCTGCGCCGCGTCGGACGGACGTGAACATGCCGTCCGGGTAATCCGGGTTTCGCACGGGAATCACCCGCGGATCGTCCGCGAACTGGGCTTCCACCCGCCCGGCGTCGTGCCCCGTGACGAGGAGGACCCGCGGGCAGCGCGCGAGGGCGTTGTCCACGCTCCACCGGATGACTGTTTTTCCGCGGAAAGGGAGAAGCAGTTTGCCGCCGCCCAGCCGGCTCCCGAGGCCGGCGGCGAGGACGATGCAGAGGGGAAAGTCCTCCGCGGGTCCGGGACCGTCTTTCACGGCTCCGGGGAGTCCGCCGCGTCCTCACCCGCGGGCGCGGGGCGGTTGCCGGCGGAGACGGCGTGAGCCGGTTTCAGCCGGCCAGTCCCCTTGAGCCACCACCAGCGCAGGGCGCCCCAGGCCGCGAAACCGCAGAACGAGACCACCATGGCGAGCTGGATGTTCCAGATCATCAGGAGACCGCCGAAGAGGACCCAGATGAAGGTGGAAAAGGCCTTTTTGCCCCGCAGGTACTGGTTCAGCACATGGGGGTACCGCACCCGGCTCACCATCAGAAGGCCGGCGAGGAACGCGACCACGGGCAGGCCCCAGACGATGACGGTTTCCGATATCCGGAAAATCGCCTCGGTGCGGTCCGCGATTTTCGGAAGCAGGTCCTGCTGGAAGATCACCAGGCTGACGATGGTTCCCGCCGCAGCGGGGGACGGAAGTCCGGAAAAGCTCATGTGGGCCGACTCGTCGTCCTGGTTCTCCACGTTGAACCGGGCGAGCCGGACCACGGCGCAGCAGACGTACACCGCCGCGGCGAAAAAGACCGTCTTTCCGATGAAGCCGGCAAGGACCGGGTTTTCCGCGTGCAGGAGCCGGAGCCTGACCTCCACGACCTTCACCATCAGGAAGGCCGGGGCGACGCCGAAGCTGATGGCGTCGCAGAGGCTGTCGAGCTGGCCGCCGAAGCTGGACGTGGTGTTGCTCCACCGGGCCACCCGGCCGTCCAGCATGTCCGCCACCATGGCGAAGAAAACCATGTATCCCGCCAGGGCGAAGAACGTGAGCCCCGGCCTGTTGAAAATCAGTCCTTCCATTCCGAAGCCGCGGCTCGCGTACCCGACGGCCATGAAGCCGAAAAGGCCGTTCATCAGCGTTATCAGGGACGGAAGGACCGCGATGTACTTGAGCCTCTGCCGTTTTCCCGGCGCCGGGGACCGGCGTTTTTTGATGAAGCCTCCCAGGTTGTTCATTTGCCGTACCTGGCCAGGGGCGTCAGTCCCGCGCGGACGGTGTCCCCGATCTTTACCAGCGTTTCCGCGCCGCCGTCCGCCGGCAGGTAAAGTTCGGTGCGGGAGCCGAACTTTATCATCCCGAAACGCTCGCCCTGGTCCGGTTCGTCACCCGGCTTCACCGCGCAGACGATCCGCCGGGCGATGGCCCCGCTGACCTGCCGGACAAGGAGCGGGACCCGGGGTTCCGCTGTGCGGGTCATCAAAATGTCGTTGGACTCGTTGACCCTTCCCGACTCGGGGGACATGGCGTTTTTGAAGGCCCCCTTCCGATACGTCACCTTGTCGATCCGCACCGAACAGGGGACCCGGTTGATGTGCACGTCGAAAACGCTGAGAAAGATGCCGATCCGCAGGGCCTTTCCGGGATAGCCGTCTTCGTTTTCCACGACGGTTATGTCCGTCACCCTGCCGTCGGCCGGGGCGAGGAGAACGCTCTCGTCCCGGGGAACTGCCCTCTGGGGGTCACGGAAAAAGGAAACCGACCAGATGAAAAGCAGGGCGAGAACGATTTCGACGGGAATCAGGAAGGCGCTCGACCGGAGCGCGAAAAACGCCGCGACGAGAAGCACCAGCGCGAGGCCCGGGTACAGGGCGGCCTGGGGAAGTCCGTATTTCGTTACAGGTATTCTCATTGTGGGGAAAGTGTACCAAAAGCGGGCCCCGGCGGCAAGATGCCGCAGGACCGCCGCCGGAGCGCCGGCCCCCCGGGGGGAGCCGGCGGATTTTTCTCAGGCCAGAGGCGCGGGCTTCGGGAAATTCTTCAGGGATTCAAGGTTCCGCTCGATTTCCGCGATCGGCAGCTCGAAGTCCGTGAGCTCGCCCTTCATGAACATGTCGTAGCCCTTCAGGTCGATGATGCCGTGCCCGGACAGGTTGAAGACGATGACTTTTTCCTTGCCTTCCTCGCGGGCGCGGTTCGCTTCCCGGATGGCCGCGGCCACCGCATGGCTCGTTTCCGGCGCCACGATGATTCCTTCGGTGCGCGCGAAGGTGAGGGCCGACGAGAAGCACTCGAGCTGGGCGACGGCGAGAGGCTCCATGAGGCCGAGACGCGCCGCCTGGGACACCAGGGGCGCCATGCCGTGGTAGCGCAGGCCTCCCGCGTGGATCGGCGCGGGCACGAAGGTGTGGCCCAGGGTGTACATGGCCAGAAGCGGCGTCATGCCTGAGAAGTCGCCGAGGTCGTACAGGAACGGCCCCTTCGTCAGGGTCGGACACGATGAGGGTTCCACCGGGATGATCCGGATGTCCGCCCCGTTGATCTTGTCGTGCACGAACGGGAAGGAAATCCCCGCGAAGTTGCTGCCGCCGCCGGCGCAGCCGATGACCACGTCCGGCTTGTCCTCGCCGGCCAGGGAGAGCTGCTTCTTCGTTTCCAGGCCGATGATGGTCTGGTGCAGCATGACGTGGTTCAGCACGCTCCCCAGGGAGTAGCGGGTCGATTTCGTCGGGTCAGTCACCGCGGCCTCCACCGCTTCGCTGATGGCGATGCCCAGGCTTCCCGGTGTGTCCGGCGTCTTCGCCAGGATGTCCCGGCCCGCCTTCGTCCGTTCCGAAGGACTGGGAATGCAGTCGGCGCCCCAGACCTGCATCATCATCTTGCGGTACGGCTTCTGGTCGAAGCTGACCCTCACCATGAAGACCGTCACGTCCAGGCCCACCTGGGCACCCGCGAAGGCCAGGGCGCAGCCCCATTGGCCGGCGCCGGTCTCGGTGGTGAGGTGCTTGACCCCCGCCTGCTTGTTGTACCAGGCCTGGGCGACGGCGGGGTTGGGCTTGTGGCTTCCGGCGGGGGAAACGCTCTCGTTCTTGTAGTAGATCCGGGCCGGCGTTTTCAGGTATTTCTCCAGCGACAGGGCCCGGTGAAGCGGCGACGGCCGCCATTTGGCGAGAATCGCGAGGATTTCCTCCGGTATGTCGATCCAGCGCTGGGTGGACATCTCCTGTTCTATCAGCGAATCCGGGAAAATCGCCCGGAGCATGTCCGGCGTTACGGGCTTTCCGTCCGGCCCGAGGGGCGGCTGCGGCGGCACCGGGAGATCGGCGGCAAGGTTGTACCACTGGCGCGGCATGTCTGCTTCGTTCAGGCGAATCTGGGTCCTCATGACAACTCCTTCTGGTGTACGGATGCCGGACTTCGTCGTTCCGGCGTGTTTCTACAGATAGAAACATCATAACCGAAAGGGATTTTTCTGTCAAGAGGCGGCGGGACTCCGCAAATTCGTGTATACTCCCCCCATGCTCGTCGAACTGATCATCGCGCTGACCATCGCCGGCATCGCCGTCGGCCGCTTCCCGGTGCTCCGGATGAACCGGGCCACCATCGCCTTGGTCGGAGCGATCCTCGTCGTCGCGGCGGGAGGCCTTTCGCTGGAGGAAGCCTTCGCGGCGCTGGACCTCAACACGCTGGCCCTGGTGTTCTCGATGATGGTGGTTTCGATCAACCTGCGGCTGTCCGGGTTTTTCAGCCTCGTGGGGACAGGCATCACCCGGGTGGCCCGCACGCCGAACCGGCTCCTCGGCCTGGTCATTTTCGCGTCGGGGGTCCTGTCGGCCCTGTTCCTGAACGACACGATCGTGCTGATGTTCACGCCCCTGGTCGCCGCCGTCGCGCTGGACCTGGACCGGGACCCCGTTCCCTATCTGGTGGGTCTCGCGGTGTCGGCGAACATCGGATCCGCGGCGACGCTGATCGGCAATCCCCAGAACATGATCATCGGCATCGCGTCGGGCATCGACTTCTTCCGCTTTCTCGCCGTCCTCACCGTGCCGTCCGCCGCCGGGCTCCTTCTGGCCTGGGTCATCATCCGGCTGGTATTCCGCCGGGAGTTCACCCCTGTCCGTTTCGAACCGCCCGGGGAGGGACGGAGGATCATTTACCGGCCTCTCCTGGTCAAGAGCCTCCTCGCCACGGGAATCCTGATGGCCGGCATCACCCTGCGCGTTCCCCTGGCGCTGGCCGCCCTCTCCGCCGCGGGCTTCCTGCTCGTCACCCGGCGGGTCAAACCCGAGAGGGTTTTCGCGGAGCTGGACTGGTCGCTCCTCGTGCTGTTCGCCGGTCTGTTCGTCGTCACCGACGCCCTGCGGGGCGACCGGTTCTTCAGCGGCGCAATGGAAAGTTTCGTCGCCGTCGCCGGAAGGGGCATGGGAATTTTCAGCCTGGCCGCCGCCGCGCTCAGCAACCTGGTGTCCAACGTGCCCGCGGTGATGCTGCTCCGCCCCGCCGTGGCCGTCATGCCGGACCCGGAACAGGCCTGGATCACCCTGGCCATGGCGGCGACCTACGCGGGCAACTTCACCCTTCTGGGCAGCGTGGCCAACCTCATTGTGGCCGAATCGGCGAAACGCCGGGGTGTCCACCTGAGTTTTAGGACCTACTTCATCGCCGGCGCCCCGATTACGGTCGCGACGATCCTCGCCGGCGTCCTCTGGCTGGGGTGGCTGTACTGAAACCGGGAAGGCGCGTCAGGAGTCACCCTGAACGTCCTGCTCCGCGGACTTCTCCGCTGATTCGATCATCCTGAGCGAAGCCTTTGCCATCCCGCTGTCCGGAAATTCCTTCAGCGTGCGTTGGTAGAATTCCTTCGCTTTCACGCCGTCCCCTTCCTGCGCGTGGCAGAAGGCCATGTTGAGCAGGGCCATTTCCCGATAGCTGACGCGGGAAGAGGAGAGAAGCGTGATAAAGCGCCAATCGTCGATCCACGGGTGGCGGGTGAAGAAGTCATAACTCAGCTTGAACTCCGCGCCGGCTTCCACGTACCGCTTTTTCCTGAACAGACTGTCAACGCCGATTTAATTTTGCCGGAATTCGCCGACGAGATTTTGCCGGTTTTCCCTCCTGATTCAATCG
>CAZGUL010000162.1:1350-6761 GCA_964529055.1 uncultured Spirochaetaceae bacterium | reverse complement strand
TGGGCAGGATCGACGCCCCCGACCTGATGCGCAAGGTTTTCCTCATCACGGCCTCGATGCCGGTCATGACCCAGATCGCCCTGGTCGCGAAGGCCTACGGGGCGGATCACAGGAACGCCGGCGTCACGGCCACCGTCACCACCGCGGCGAGCCTGGTGGTGATACCCTTTTTCATGTTCCTGTTCGGAGGTTAGGATGGTCTGGAAGTGGGAACTCCGCCGGCGGGTGAAAAACCGGGCGGGACTCGAGCGCCGCCTGTCACTTACGGAAAGCGAACGGAGGTGGTTCGAGGAAAGCGCCCGCGCGGAAGGCGGCTTCGACCTCAGGATAACCCCGTATTATCTTTCCCTTGCGGCCGACGAGCCGGACGACCCGATACGAAGGCAGTGCGTCCCGACGGCGGAGGAGTTGTCCGCCCTGCCGTGGGAGCTCCGGGACCCGCTGGGGGAGGAGAAACACAAACCTCTTTCCCGGCTGATCCACCGTTACCCGGACCGGGCCCTGCTTCTCGTCACCGACGAATGCGCCGTGGCCTGCCGGCACTGCTTCCGCCGGTCCTTTGCGGGGGGCGGGCGGGGCGCGATACGCACCGGGGATCTCCAGGAGGCGGCGGTGTACCTGCGGAGTCACCCGGAAATCAGGGAGCTCCTGCTGTCCGGGGGGGACCCGCTGACCCTGGACGACCAGAAGCTCCACACCGTGATCGACACCATCCGTGCCGCCCGCCCCGGGATCGTCCTGCGGCTGGGGAGCCGGATGCCCGCGGTGCTGCCGTCGCGGATAACCCGGCTCCTGGCGCGGGGGCTCGCGATCCGCCAGCCGCTGTGGTTCGTCGTGCACATCAACCATCCCCGGGAGCTCACCGCGGAGTGCACCGAGGCCTTTCAGCGGCTCGCGGGGGCGGGGGTGCCCCTTCTCAGCCAGACCGTCCTGCTCCGGGGAGTCAACGACGATCCCGCCGTCCTGGAAGACCTTTTCCGCGGGCTGACGGCCCGGCGGGTAAAGCCCTATTACCTGTTCCAGGGGGACCTGGCCCGGGGCACGGGGCATTTCCGGGTGCCCCTGGCGCGCGGCCGGGACATCATGCGTGAGCTCCGCCGCAGACTGTCCGCGATGGCACTCCCGGTGTACGCCGTGGACCTGCCCGGTGGAGGGGGAAAAATACCGCTGACGGAATCCTATCTCAAAGGCGAGGACGCCGAATCCTATATTTTCGAGAGCGTCGAGGGCGGGACCTGCCGGTATCCCAAAGAGGGCTGAAAATGAAAGACAAGGAAAAACACGACCATCTGACCTGGACGGAAGTCTCGCGGGAGAAGGTGTACGAAACGCCCATTTTCGATCTGTATAAAATCGAACGCAGGGCCTCGTCGGGCAAGCTCGGAACCTTCGTCGTCGTGGATTCGCCGGACTGGGTCAACGTCGTCGCGGTGGTGAAGAACGGTGAAGGCCGCGACTGTTTCCTGATGGTCCGGCAGTACCGGCAGGGCGGGCGGTGCCTGACCCTGGAATTCCCCGGAGGCCTCATCGATCCCGGCGAGGACCCGGCCCGCGCCGCCGCGCGGGAACTCCGGGAGGAAACCGGCTACGAGGCCGGGAGCCTGATCTACGCGGGCCGGATCAACCCGAATCCCGCCATCATGTCGAACTGGTGTTCCACCTTCATCGCCCGGGGGGTCAGGAAGGCCTTCGACCAGGACCTGGACGAAAACGAAATCGTCGACTGCGAGCTCGTTCCCGTGGAAGATCTGGAGAGGGACATGGGGACGGGGGTCCACACCCACGCCATCATGGTGGTGGCTCTTTTCTGGTACGAAAAATGGAAGCGCGGCGAATCCGGAGGCCGCACCGGGGCCTGAGCCGCCTTTCAGCTTACGGCCCGGGGCGCAGGCCGCCTTTCAGCCGCCCGCCGCCGGCTTCAGCCCTGCGTCCGGAGGGTCGCTCCGCAGCAGGTCTTCCAGGAGTTCGGCGGATTTCAGGATCACGCTTTTGCACTTGTACTCGGGATCGCTGTGGGCGTCCTTTATCGGCCGGCACATGATGGTGCCGTATTCCTTCTCGAAAGCGGCGATTAACTTCTGCTCCACGTCCTTTATCCGGGTGCTCTCGTGGGCCCGTTCCTTCACGTAAAGGACACCCAGCACCATGACGGCGCCGGTCAGGGCCCCGCAGGCGTGGCCGACGCCCATGCCGCCGCCGAATCCCGACGCCAGCCGCAGGGCTTTCCGGTCCAGACCCAGGCCGAGGTCGTCGTTGGCCGCCCGGAGGACCGATTCCGCGCAGTTGAGGTCCTCCCGTTTCGACAGATCGTTCCGGATGATTTCCGCGATTTTCATGACCGCACTTTATCCCGGAACGGCCGGATCGTTCAACCGGAGAAGCAGGGCCGGGTGCTCCCGGTACAGGCGCCGGAGAATCCGGATTTCGTCCTTTCCCAGGGCCTTTTCGTCGAACGCGGCGAACGGCCGCTTCCGGAGGAGCCGGCGGAATTCCGGATCCGAGGTGGAGCCCGGAGCGCAGCGGAGAATCAGGTCCGCCCTGAGCGCCCCGCCGCCTTCATCCGGGATGCGCCGCGCCGTTTCCGCTGCGCCCGTCATCCGGAAGAGCCGGACGGAGAACCTGCCCTGGGGGTCCGCGTGAAAGGCCCCGGTCCGGTTCACCGGATGAGCGGGGTTGAAAAACGCCTCGGCGACGGACTCCGCCGCCCGGGCGGCCTTCTCCCCGAGAGGCGGGTCCGAATCCACGACGAGCTTGTAGAAGGTGAAGGGACAGCTCCGGAGGAGGTTTTCGCCCAGCTCCTCGAGCCCCCGGACCCCGGCGGCGTTCGAAAGAAGCCTTCCGGGTACGAGGAGCGTCAGATCGGAAGCGATTTTTTCCGGGCCCTCGGCGAGGGCCTCGGCGGCCCCCGGACGGCCCAGGTCGGCAAAGCCGGTCCAGCCCGGGAGCGACGAGAATCGGGGCGGAACCGGCCGGAAATACTCGATGCCCAGGATATCCTCGGCGTCCGCGACGGCGGCGATCATGTCCTCTTCCGGGAATGCCGGCGTCCGGAGCGTCCAGTACGGGGGCCGGGGCATGTGGTCCAGGCCGAATTCTGCCGCCCGGGAGCGGAGCTCCGTCCCCGGCAGGATCGCCAGGGGGTAAATCTCCGCTCCCGGACCGAGACCGCTTTCGGCGACGAAATCCAGGGTTTGCCGGAAACCGTCACGGGTGTCGCCGGGTAGTCCGAGGATGACGCCGGTGCGGATCTCGATGCCCTCGTCCCGGAGAAAGCCGGCGCCACGGAGAAATTTTTCCCGATCGAAACTCCGCCGCACCTTCCGGAGCACCCCCGGGTGGATGGACTGCAGGCCCGCCTCGACGGAGCGGAAACCCGCTTCCCGCAGGAGCCGGGCCCGGTCCCGGGTCATCGATTCCAGCCGGAGTTCCGTGTGCAGGGGCAGCCGGAGGCGGTTCAGGCCGGCGATGCGGCGCAGCCGGCCTTCCATGTCCGCGGCCGCGTTGAAGGACGGGTCCATGATGTAGATTTCCGCCGCGCCCCCCGCGGCCGCGGCCGCGAACACCCCGTCGACGACCGGATCGGGAAACCGCCGGACGGAGCCGCAGGCCTTTCCGTAGTAGCAGTAGCTGCACCTGTTGGGGCAGCCCCGCATGGTTTCAAGGTAAACCGGTCCTCCCGGCGTTACGGGCAAATGCCCGGAAAGATACGGGTTCGGGATATCAGCGGGCGGGACGGGGGTTCCGGCGGCGTACAGGGGACGGAGGCGCCCGGCGAGATGGTCCTCCAGCATCCGGAGGAAAACGCCCTCCCCCTCGCCGGCCGCGACGGCGTCGATTCCGGGAAAGCCGCCGGCGCTGTCGAGGGCCCCGGCCTCAGCATCCCGTTCCGGGAGTCCCCCGGCGGCTCCTCCGTCTCCGGCGTCCGCCGCTTCGGGCCCTCCCGCGAAGATCACCAGCCCCGGAATGCGCCGTTTGAGCCGCCGGGCCAGGAACAGGCTGCGCTCCCGGTTCCACAGGTACAGCGTGAAGACCGCGATACCGGGTTTTTCCCTCCCGATGCTGCGCAGGATACCCTCGTCGCCGCCGTAATCGACGACTTCCCGGGGCAGGATCGAAAAACGGAACCGCCCGCCGAAGCGCCGTTCGGCGCAGGCCGCGAGATATCCCGCCGCCAGGGGCACGTTGGCGGCGGCGGACGCCCCGTCGGGATCCTGCACGGGCAGCTGGATGAAAAGGACTGTTATCGCCATGGCAGGGTCGAGTTTACATCGATCGGCGCCGCCTGAGAAAGGCCCGGGCCCCGCGGCGGGGGGGCATCGGGCGGCGGGTCTCCTCCGGCGGCCCGCTCCTTGAAAGTCAATCCGCTTTCGTGTAGGATTTTTCCGCATGCGCATCGAACTTTCCTGCGTGAGCCTCCTCCTGGACGGCCGGGGCGCGCGGACGACAAAGAAAATCTCTTCCGCCCTGGGGCCCGTCGTCGAAAGCGCAGCGGTGATCGACGTCTACATCGTCACCGATGTCGACGGCTTCGACGGGGACCTCGCGCGGGACATCTTTCTCGATCCTGTCGCCCAGAAACTCCACATCGGGGAGCCCGCCGTGCCGGGAATTCTCCCGGGGTGGAACCTTCTCGTGGAAATCACCTACAAGGCGGGGGTCACGAACCCCGAGGCCATCACGGCCCGCGAGGCGATTTCCCTCGCGCTGGAGAGGGAGCCCGGTCCCGGCGGGATAGTCCAGACAGCCCGCCAGTACGCATTCGCCGTCCGCGGCCGGCCGGAAGACATAGCGGGGGAAATCGCCGCCGCCCTGCACAATCCCCTCATCGAGAGGGCGGAAATCCTGTACCCCCGGGACTGGGAGGCGGGCCGGAGGTTCCCCGACGTGTATCCCGCCACGGTGGCCCCGAGCCCCGTCGAGGTCCGGACCATCGCGCTCGCGGGACTTTCCGACGCCGGGCTGGAGGAACTGTCCCGCAAACGGCTCCTTTTCCTGTCGCTGGACGAGATGAAGGCGATCCGCCGGTATTATGCGGGGGAGGCGAAGGGGACCGGCCGGCGGGAGAAGGGCCTGCCCGACGACCCCACGGACGTGGAACTGGAAATGATCGCCCAGACCTGGAGCGAGCACTGCAAGCACAAGATCTTCGCCGCCCGGATCGACTATGCCGGGGACGGCCGGCGGGAAACCATCGATTCGCTCTTCGCGACCTGCATAAAGAAAACCACCGAGACGCTGGCCGAAAAACGGGGGGATCTCAAGTCGGTTTTCCACGACAATTCAGGCGTGGTCGATTTCGACGGGGAGTACGTGGTCTGCATCAAGGCGGAGACCCACAACTCGCCGTCCGCATTGGACCCGTACGGCGGCGCCATCACCGGCATCGTCGGGGTAAACCGCGACATCCTGGG
>CAZGUL010000162.1:0-1250 GCA_964529055.1 uncultured Spirochaetaceae bacterium | reverse complement strand
GACCTGGCGGTGATGGCCGGGGGCCGCATCGGAAAGGACGGCATCCACGGGGCCACGTTTTCGTCGGCGGCCCTCGACGAGGCGAGCCCGACGTCGGCGGTGCAGATCGGCGACCCGATCACCCAGAAGAAGCTCGCCGATTTCCTGCTCGAGGCCCGGGACCTGGACCTCTACAAGGGAATAACGGACAACGGGGCGGGAGGGCTCTCGTCGTCCCTGGGCGAAATGGCCCAGCATTCCGGAGGAATACGGATCCTGCTGGAAAAATGCCCCCTCAAGTATTCCGGGCTCGCGCCGTGGGAAATCCTCGTCTCCGAGAGCCAGGAGCGGATGAGCCTCTCAGTCGCTCCGGGAAAAATCGGCGAATTCCTCGCGCTGGCGCGCCGACGCGGCGTCGAAGCGGCGGTGGTCGGGGAGTTCACCGATTCCGGCCGCGTCGACGTGCTTTACGGGGACAGGTTCGTCGGCTCCCTGTCGATGGATTTTCTGCACGACGGCCTTCCCAAAATGCGCCTCCGGGCCGAATGGAAGGCCCCCGTCCTCCCGGCCGCGGACCCCGGCGGGCCGGACGCGAAGGACGCGCTCCTAGGACTTCTCGCGGAGCCGAACATCGCCTCCAAGGAACCCCTGATCCGCCAGTACGACCACGAGGTGCAGGCCGGCTCGGTGATCAAACCCTTCGCCGGGACCCGGGCCGACGGCCCGACGGACGGCGGGGTCTTCCGGCCCCGCTTCGACTCGGACCGCGGGCTGACGATAACCCACGGGATCTGCCCCCGGATGAGCGCCATCGACCCCTACGACATGGCGGTCCTCGCCGTGGACGAAGCCTACCGGGCGCACATCGCCCTCGGCGGCGAGCCCGGCCTGGCGTCGGCGCTGGACAACTGCTGCTGGCCCGACCCGGTGGAGTCGCCGGATACGCCGGACGGGGCGTACAAGCTGGCCGGGCTGGTGCGCGCCTGCCGGGGGCTCCGGGACGCGTGCCTGGCGTACAACCTGCCCCTGGTTTCGGGCAAGGACTCGATGAAAAACGACGCCCGCATCGGCGGCAGAAAAGTCTCGGTGAAGCCCACACTGCTGGTCACCGTCATGGGCATCATTTCCGACTGCCGCCGGGCGCTGACCACGGATTTCAAGGCCCCCGGCGGTCTGATTTACCTTCTCGGCGAATCCGACGGCGCCCTGGGCGGAAGCTGCTATGAAAAAATCCTCCGCCGGCCCCTTGGTCCGGGCCCGAAAGCCGACCA
>CAZGUL010000161.1:0-6779 GCA_964529055.1 uncultured Spirochaetaceae bacterium | reverse complement strand
GGTGAAAGTCGCGCGCCGGGAGGCGCGGCCGGGGAGTGTGTCGGAGGGGTCGCCGGGTCCGTCCCGCGGTACTTCAGGGTCGCACCACACGGAACCCGAAAAAGCCGATCCGGTTGTATGGGAAGCTGTAGTCCCGGACGGCGACGGCGCAATCGTCCGGAGGAAAGAACCAGCAGCCGCCGCGTATCACGCGGTGCGTGCCTGAAGCCGGCCCCCGATGATCCGTCGTTGTACCCGCGGGATACGTGGCATTCCAGTCCCAGCACCATTCCCAGACGTTCCCGCTCATGTCGTGCAGGCCGAGTTCGTTCGGCAGTCTGGTTCCGGCGGGATGACTCGTCCCCGTGCTGTTTTCATTGGTCCACGCGTAATCGTCCACGGCGTTGCTCCCGTCGCTGCCCGCGAAGGACTTGGCCCAGCCGGTGGTGTTCAGAGCTCCCGGATCACCGCTGTCCGCTCCCATCGCCGCCCACATCCATTCCATTTCCGTCGGCAGGCGGTAGCCGTCGGCGTCCCAGTCCGCCGCGGCGGCGTTCCATGCCGCGGCGTCCACCGTAGGAATCTCCCCGAACGTCAACGTCGAAAGGTTTACTCCCGCCACCGTGTACACCGGAGTCAGCCCTTCGGCGATGCTGAGTTTGTTGCAGAAGGCGATGGCGTGGTACCAGTTCGCCATCTGAACCGGGTCGCCTATGCCGCTGGACGAGGCCGTGTCGCTGGGATCTGTTCCCATGATCATGTAGAACTGCAGACGGGTGATCTCGGTCTGGCTGATGCGGAACGGCCCGGTCATGACACTGATGTTGTCCGGCGTCCCGTCGCGCTGGAAACTGCCGGCCGGCACGTACTTCAGCGTGCCGATATTCGGGGAAATGTAGTCGGGCGATTCGGCATTTCCATCGGAGGGGCCCGGACAGGAGGTCGGTACGAGTGCCGACGCTGCCAGGAATAGTACAATCATCGTGTGTTTCATTGTGGTTCTCCTTTCACGATGTTTTTAATTTCTCCCGCAAAAGGCGGGGGCCGAAAAGGAAATGAGAGGCCGGGATGCAGGCGTAATTCGTACTTTAATTATAGAATAGAATCGATAAAAAGCAAGAAAGCGAAGTTACGCCACGGCCTTCACGGCACCGCCGTGAGGCGGCGCTTCCCCGGAGGCGCGTCGATCGGGAAGCGGGTTCGCGGCGGGGCGAGGGATTTGGGCCGCGGAGAGGAGAATGCGGACGAAGGCTCCGCCGCGATCGACACGGACGAAGGGACCGGCGCCGCCGTGCTGCTGGGATAAAGATATTCGGTGCCGTCCGTATTCACCACGAGGAGCGCGCTCCCCGCATAGGGGGTTTCCGCATCCACCGCCCCGGTGGCGGCGTCCAATCCCGCGTAATCGATGACGCCCGGCGTTCCCGGGTAGTCCGACGAGATTCCGATATACACGCCGCCGCCGGGGAGCAGCGGATAGGTCCCGCCGGATGTCGGGAGAGCCCGCGCCGCCAGCGGGACCCCCAGAACCCCCTTGTACCCGTAAAAACCCGACGGCTCGTCGAACCAGTTCGCTATGAACCAGTCCCGCAGGACGGCCTTCCATTCCGTGCCGGTGTATCCGGAAAATCTCGCCGCGACGGCCGCGGAGACTGCGCGGTAATCCGAGACGCGATTCAAAAGGATGTCCCGGTAAATACCCGTATCGTTGGACGCGTGGGCGCGGAGCCACTGGAAAAACAGATAGACAGTTGAATAGTTCGACAGGGCGTCATCCCCCGCGCCCCAGCTCAGGAAATACTGCCCCTGCCGGATGAAATCGATGCTCGCATCGTTGTAGTAGTCGATTTTCCAGTCATTCTGCCCGCCCAGATACACGTACTCCGCCCCGGCGGAAAGGCCCTCGTTTATCCAGGTATCCTGTTCGCCCGTTCTCTGTCGTATAACCTTTTCGCTGAAGTTGACCAGGTGCTGGAATTCGTGGGCAAGGGTTACCCGGAAATCCTCGTATTCGTCCGAACCGGAATCGAAGGTGCCGTCTCTCAGGAAAAGCCCCGGGTCCGCGTCCATGAAGATCATGTCGGCCCTGTTGGAGTTCGGATAATCAAGCATGTGCCAGCCGTAAAAATACCCGGCCATGTAGGATTGATTGCTCACCTGATCATAATCGTCCGGGATGTCGAGAACGAGGATCAGGATCTTTCCGTTGTTGTCCACATCCGCTTCGGCGGCGAAATTCTCGCGTATCTTCGAATACACATTCGCGTCGAACTCGGCGCCGATCGCAGCGGCCAGCGCCGCGTCCACCGATGTCAGCGTCCTGTCCACGAACACGGCGCAATGGTCTCCCAGATACAGGCGGTCCGCTGTGAGTTCATACCAGTAATCGCCTTCCTCGGCGTAATATTTGACGAAGTCGATCGAAAAGAAATTCCTGCTTTCCGGCACGGGATTCAGGCTGTCGTCCCCGCCCCCGCCGATGTCGCAGGCCGCCGCCAGCGCCAGGAGGGCCGCCGCCAGGAGCAGCCGGACCGCCGCACTCATGCCCATACCTCGAAGATACAGTATTTTACCGCCTTCTTCCAGTGAAAAGGGCGCGGCCCCTTGCGGAGAGACAGCCTTTTTCGGTAGATTCGGGAGGATGTTCACGATTCTGGGCAAAAAAGTGCGGCGCAGGGCCCGGGCGCTGAAAACCGAACTCGCCGCGGGCTGACGGGAGCCCGTTTTTCCTTCCCGCGAAGCGCCCCGGGAAAACATGCCGTAATCGAAGGAAAAGGAGACGCCATGGCAGACGAATCGAAAACCCTGGGAATGATCGGAATCGACGAAAACGGCAGGGCTTCCGTCCGGGAACCGATCTTCATCAGCCTGTCCAGCTTCAGGAATTCCCGGTACCTGGACCTCCGGAAATACTACGAGAAGGACGGCGAATGGAAGCCTTCCGCCAAGGGAATCACCCTGCGGGGAGACCAGCTCGTGGAACTTCTCGCCATCCTGGAGTCCCGCAGGGAGGAAATTCTCCGGTGGACCGGCGGCGCGGACAGTCCGGCAAAAGGAGAATAGGCCGCCCGGGCCATGTCCGGTCCCCGATTCTAAGGTAGGAAAGCCTTGCAATCCGGCGGGATTCGGGGTATAGTGGACAAAATTATCTATTTCCGCATCAAAAAACCATATATTAAGAGGATAAACAATGTCTGAGAAGAAAATGGTTACTATCGATGGGAACACCGCGGCGGCCTACGTCGCCCACGCGACGAACGAAGTCATCGCGATCTATCCCATCACCCCGTCCTCGCCGATGGGGGAACTGGCGGACATGTACTCCGCGCAGACCCGCAAGAACATCTGGGGCACCATCCCGCAGGTCACGGAAATGCAGAGCGAGGCCGGAGCAGCGGGCGCCGTCCACGGCGCGCTGACCACCGGCGCCCTGACGACGACCTTTACCGCGTCCCAGGGTCTCCTGCTGATGATCCCGAACATGTTCAAGATCGCCGGCGAGCTCACCCCGACGGTTTTCCACATCGCCGCCCGGGCGGTTTCCGCACAGGCCCTCAACATCTTCGGCGACCATTCCGACGTCATGGCGGCCCGGGCAACCGGATTCGCGATGCTTTCGTCCAACAACGTGCAGGAAGTCATGGACATGGCCCTCATCGCACAGGAAGCCACCCTCCGCACGCGCGTGCCGTTCCTGCACTTCTTCGACGGTTTCCGCACCTCCCACGAGGAGCAGAAGGTCGAGGAAATCTCCTACGACACCATGCGGGAAATGATCTCCGAAGACCTGGTCCGCGCCCATCGCGCCCGGGGACTTTCCCCCGAAAAGCCGATGATCCGCGGGACCAGCCAGAACCCGGACGTTTTCTTCACCGGACGGGAAACCTGCAACAAGTACTACGACGCCGCGCCGGCCATCGTCCAGGCGGTCATGGACAAGTTCGCCAAGCTGACGGGCCGCAAATACAGGCTCTTCGACTACTTCGGCGCCCCGGACGCGGAAAGGATCGCCATCATCATGGGTTCCGCCGCCGAGTGCATGGAAGAAACCATCGAATACCTCATGTCCAAGGGCGAAAAGGTCGGCCTGTTGAAGATCCGGCTCTTCCGTCCCTTCGAGATGAAGCTTTTCGTCGACGCGATTCCCGCCACGGTCAAGGCCATCGCGGTACTCGACCGCACCAAGGAACCGGGTTCCCTGGGCGAGCCCATGTACGAGGACGTCCGGACCGCCATCGGCGAGGTGATGGGCGCCGGCAATTCCAAATTCAAGCACTATCCGAAGGTCGTGGGCGGCCGCTACGGGCTGGGCTCGAGCGAGTTCTCCCCGGGAATGGCCAAGGCCGTGCTGGACAACCTGAAGCTGGACAACCCGAAAAACCACTTCATCGTCGGTCCCACCGACGACGTAACCAACACCAGCCTTGACTGGGACCGGGGCTTCTCCCTTCCCGGCGAAGGCGTTCACTCCGCCCTGTTCTACGGCCTCGGTTCCGACGGCACCGTCGGCGCCAACAAGAACTCCATCCAGATCATCGGCGGCGCCACGGACAACTACGCCCAGGGGTACTTCGTCTACGATTCCAAGAAGGCGGGCACCACGACGGTTTCCCATCTCCGGTTCGGCAAAAAGCCCATCAAGAGCACCTACCTCATCCCGAAGGCCGGCTTCGTCGCCTGCCACAAGTTCTCGTTCATCGAGAAGGTCGAGATGCTCTCCTCCGCCGCTCCCGGCGCAACCTTCCTGCTCGCCTCCCCGTTCGGCAAGGACGAAGTCTGGGACAAGCTCCCGATGGAAGTGCAGAAGCAGATCATCGACAAGAAGATCAAGTTCTACGTCATCGACGCGATGAAGATCGCCGAGGAAAAAGGCATGGGGACCCGCATCAACGTCATCATGCAGACCGCGTTCTTCAAGATCTCCGGCGTTCTCCCCGAGGACGAAGCCGTCGACCTCATCAAGAAAGCCATCATCAAGACCTACGGAAAGAAGGGAAAGGACATCGTCGACGCGAACATTTCGACGATCGACGCGGCCCTCGCCGGGGTCCAGAAGGTGGACTATCCGAAACAGGTCACCAGCAAGTCGAAGATGCTCTCCCCGGTGCCGGAAAACGCGCCGAAGTTCGTCAGGGAAGTCATCGGCGAGATCATCGCCGGCCGGGGCGACCAGCTCCCGACCTCCAAGCTGCCCGACGACGGGACCTATCCCACGGGAACGACGAAATACGAGAAACGCAACATCGCCGAGTACATCCCGGTCTGGGATCCGGACACCTGCATCCAGTGCGGCGACTGCTCCGCGGTCTGCCCCCACGCCGTCATCCGGCTCAAGGCCTACGATCCCAAGTACCTGGCCAGGGCGCCGCAGACTTTCAAGAGCTGCGAAGCGAAGGGAAAGGAATTCGCCGGCATGAAATTCACGATCCAGGTGGCCCCCGAGGACTGCACCGGCTGCGGCGCCTGCGTGAACATCTGCCCGGCCTACAAGAAGGTCGACAACGTCAAGACCGACAAAAAAGCCATCAACATGGAGCCCCAGCCGCCCCTCCGGGAAAAGGAAAAGGAAAACTGGGAGTTTTTCCTGACGATTCCGAACACGGACCCCAAGATCCTGAACCTTTCCAGCACGAAGGGCACCCAGCTCCTCCAGCCGCTGTTCGAGTTCTCCGGCGCCTGCGCGGGCTGCGGCGAAACTCCCTACGTCAAGCTGATGAGCCAGCTCTTCGGAAACCGGGCCGTCATCGCGAACGCGACGGGCTGTACGTCGATCTACGGCGGAAACCTCCCGACGACCCCCTACACCACCCGCGAGGACGGACGCGGACCCGCGTGGTCCAACTCCCTGTTCGAGGACGCCGCCGAATTCGGCATGGGCATGAGGCTGACGGCCGACAAGCTCGGCGAATACGCCATGGAACTCGTCGACCAGGCCATCGCAGACCCGTCCTCGGGCGCCAATGCGGACCTGCTGAAAAAGATCAGGGAAAACAAGCAGGCGTCCCAGGAGGAAATCGAGATCCAGCGCGGCTACGTCGCGGAGCTGAAAAAACAGCTCGGAGCCGGCAAGAACAAGACCGCCCGGGAGCTCCTCTCCGTGGCGGACAACCTCATCCGGCGCTCCGTCTGGATCTTCGGCGGCGACGGCTGGGCGTACGACATCGGGTACGGCGGCCTGGACCACGTTCTCGCCTCCGGCAAGAACGTCAACGTCCTCGTCCTCGACACCGAGGTGTACTCCAACACCGGCGGCCAGATGTCCAAGGCGACGCCCATCGGAGCCATCGCCAAGTTCGCGGCCGGCGGCAAGCCGATCCGCAAGAAGGACCTGGGCATGATGGCCATGAGCTACGGCTACGTCTATGTCGCCCGCGTCGCGATGGGATACAACAGAATGCAGACCATCAAGGCGTTCCTGGAAGCGGAGGCCCACAACGGGCCGTCCATCATCATCGCCTACGCGCACTGCATCGCCCACGGCATCGACATGACGAAAGGCATGGACCAGCAGAAGGCTGCGGTGACTTCCGGCGTCTGGCCGCTGTACCGCTACAACCCGGGCCTGACCGCGGAGGGCAAAAACCCCTTCCAGCTGGACTCGAAGGAACCCACCACCGATCCGGCGGACTACATGTACAACGAAATCCGCTACCGGTCGCTGAAGCAGGCCAAACCCGAGCAGGCCCAGGTCTTCCTGGAAAAGGCCCGGGCGGACGCCAAGAGCCAGTACGCCGCCTACAAGTACCTGGCGGACCGGCCCTTCTAGCAACTCGCTTGTGGAGGCACCCCGGCGTTGAGCC
>CAZGUL010000160.1:0-6792 GCA_964529055.1 uncultured Spirochaetaceae bacterium | reverse complement strand
ATCGTCGACAGCGGCAACCTCTCCGCACGGGTGATCGTGCGGTCCGACGACGAAATAGGAGAACTGGGGGACGGATTCAACGCGATGACCGTATCCCTCGAGCAGGCCTACACCGAAATCAAGAATTACGCCCTGCAGGCCGCCATCGCCCGGAAAAAGGAAATGAAGATAAGGAACATCTTCCAGAAATTCGTCCCGAAGCACGTCCTGGACGAATACATTGCCTCCCCCGAATCGATGCTGGTCGGAGCCGAGCGCGAGCTTTCGATTTTGTTCTCCGACATACGGAATTTTACGACCCTTTCGGAGCAGATGAATTCCCGTGACATCGTCGAATCCCTCAACCGGTATTTCGATCACATGGTGGACAAGATCATGGGCCGAAGCGGAATCGTGGACAAATACATCGGCGACGCGATCATGGCCTTCTTCGGGGCGCCCGCGGAGGACCCCGACAACGCCCGGCACGCGGTGGAGTCCGCCCTGGACATGGTGGGGGAACTGAAGGAGTTCAACGCGTGGCAGACCTCCCGCGGCCTCAAACCCATCCAGATCGGGATCGGCGTCAACTACGGGCCCGTCACCATCGGGAACATCGGCACGGAACGGAAAATGGAATACACCGTCATCGGGGACATGGTGAACATCGCGTCCCGGATCGAGGGGCTCACCAAGTTCTACCGCACACCGATTCTGATTTCCGAATCGGTCCACCGTTTCGTCCGGGACGTCTTTCCCTGCCGCTACATCGACCGTGTGGTTATGAAGGGAAAAACCGAGGCCCTCGACATTTATGCGGTGCAGGGTTCCCTGACGGACAAGGAAAAAACAGCCTGGGACATCCACCATCAGGGGGTCGCGAAATATTACTCCCGCCAATTCGAAGCGGCCCGGCTCCTGTTCGTGGAAGTTAATAAACTGATACCCGGAGACCATGTCGCACGTAACTTCCTGCAGCGGTGCCACGAGAACATCACCATCCCCCCCGGTGACGACTGGACAGGGGTCGTGAGTTTCGACCGGAAGTAAGGCCGCCGTCCCCCGTGGACCGCCGGCGCCGCGGATCCGGATAAAAAAAAGCCGGAAATCTATTCCGGCTTTAGAAATCCTCCTGGTCATATCCGCGTCAGCGGCGGCCTGGGAGGACCTCACGTTTATTTGCCATGCCACCGGCATGGTTTAAGGTCTTATACAGGCTCTTGTAAAGGTGCCGGATCAAACCCGGCCGTCCATTTCCGGTGGTGTCACGCTGTGCACCTCCTTCCGATCATGCTCTCACTTACAGTATACTGCCCTGCGCGGGAGAAATCAAATTTTTTTCTCAACATTCCGCGTATCCCGGAGATTGATTTTCGCGTCCTGATCCTCGGGATCGATTTCCAGGGCCCGCTGGAAAAAGCCCTCCGCTTCCTTGTAGCGTTCCTGGACGAAGCGGAGGACACCCAGGTCGTTGAGCGCCTGCGGATCGTTTTCGTCGATCTCCAGGGCCTCGAGAAACGCCGTTTCGGCCATGTCGTACCGGCCGGCGCGGTAGTGGATCAGGCCGATCTCCCGGAGGGCGTCGGCGGAATCGGCATCGATCTTCAGAACGGCGGAAAACATCCGGAGCGCCTCCCGGTCGTTGCCCTCCTTCCCGAAAAGGACGGCCAGGTTGAAAAGAGGCGCAGGGCTGTCCGGGTATTCGGCGCAGAGGGCGGCAAAACATTTTTTCGCCTCCTCCCGCTTTCCCTGGTCGGTCAGGGAAATCCCCCGGGCGTTTTCCCGCAGAAGTCTTTCCGTTTTTTCGTCGACCATACAATCTCCTTCTTCAAACATAAGCAACCTGCGGCGCGGAATCAAATTCATCGTTCCTTGATATCCCCGCCGGGGAGTCTTAAACTTTTACCCAGGAGGGTACCATGAAAACCTTCGTCAGAAAATTCATCGCCATCCTCAAGATCGAGCTTGAAGACACGACGGAAGGCCTGCACGCCCTTCTCGACGCCTATAAAAAAAGCGAAGAATGCAACAAGATAACCGAATACGTCAGCAGGGAAAATTCCGGCCTGGTCCGCCACGAAATCGCGGCGATCCGTTCCCTTCTCCTGGAAATCGACACATTTTCCGCCGAGGACTTCGAGAACGTCGGGGCCGTCGAAGAGGCCGTCAAGGAATTCATCGCGGGGGAAATCGCGAAACATGGGTATCCCGCCGCTCTCGCGTTTCTCGTGGACCGGAAAGTCGGCAAGGTCCGGCGGTATTTGCAGGAAATCGTATAAAAAAAACCGCCGACGAATCGGCGGTTTCCCTGAGCGACGCGGGATTCGAACCCACGACCCCAAGCTCCGGAGACGGACAGGTTAATTCTATACCCTTAAAACAATTAACTATCCTCCATTAGTGGATAAATAATCATCCGGCGGCTTGTGTCGATTTTTTATGTTTTTCCTTCTTTTTTCCGGTGTTTCCCGGCGTTTTTTCGCATTAAATTCGCAATTCAGAGGATTGCGGCAACGGCAGCCAGGACGGCGAGAACGACGGAAACAATCTGCCACATGCTCTTCTTCGAGGCTTCACGGTCCCGCTCCTCCCGGGCCTCCCGGATCTGCTTTTCCGCTTCCGCTTTGAAGGCGGTCAACGACGATGAGGCCTTCTCGTGCTCCTTCTTCAATTCCTCCAGCAATCGCCTCAATCCTTCCAGTTCCCGCCTCAAGTTCTTCTCTGATTCGATCGAGCTCGCGAGCCGCGTCTCCAAGCCTGCGATTCTCCTCTCGGAGGCCTGTAAGCTCTCCCTGAGCTGCTGCAAGGCTTTCTCGTAATCGTCCTGAGATATCTTCCGCGTCGCGAGCTCTGCTCTCAAGCTCTTCGCGTAATCGATCTGCCTGTGCAAGATTTCCTTCAAGGTCTCGAGCTCTTCGTTCCAAGAGAACTGCACGTTCCCTATCCCGCTGGAGTTGTCCGGACAGGCCGGCGCGGGAGTAAAAAGAGAAAGCCAGGCCAAGGCCAAAAAGCAGGCAGAGAATGAGAAGGATTTTCGTACTTCTGCGCACATCACTCCTCCTTTTCGGGCTTCTTCAGCCTGTCGGCCACTTCCTGGGCGCCTTTTCCCACACCATAGGCGATGATGAGCGGGACCAAGAATTCCGTGACCGCTTTCACGTATTTCAGGTATTCCTCCATCGTGAAGGCCTTGAATACCAGGCCGAAAAGCCCCGCCAGGAAAAGAATTCCGACCAGGACATTGATCAGTATTTTCGTAGGAAACATTTTCCCCTCCCTTTCAAACCTTGTCTTTCCACTCTTGCCAGACATCCGGATAGAGCGTCTCAGGCCGCGGACGATCCTTCCAAGCTGTCCAATCACGCCCGCGGTGAATCTCGTAATGAATATGGGGTCCCGATGAGTAACCTGCGTCCCCGCAGAATCCGATCTGGTCTCCCGTCAGGATGTAGTGAGGATTATTCAAGGTGTGCAGCGCGAAAGCGGGGAATCTCTTTTTTTGAGGCTCCTCGGAATAATCAAAAATCGATTTCCCGTACTGGCCCTTGTTGAAAATCTGATTAAAAAAGGAATGAGCGAAAACGTGAGCGAGGCCGCTCTCTCCCAGGAGGAGGATCACGGATCCAAACATATCGTAAAAATAGTTCCGAAAGGCAAAACGCGAACCATCAGGCCAGGGAAAGTCCCAGGAAAACTCGGCTCCGAATCTCCATGCTGTCCAGTAATAGAGAAATCCATTCTCCGGCGCATGGATCCGCGTCCCGATTCCGCAGCCGATATCCCACGCTCCGTGCGGGTGGTCCCTGAGCTCCGGAGGCGCCGAAAGAGGCCGCGGCTCATCGAAGCCGGTTGTTATGCGGAAAGACGTTGTAACCGGGAAACGAAACGTCGATTACCTCTTCAGCAGGAATCCCACGACGAAAATAAGGATGGTGATCATCTGCCCTATATAAAATCTCTTCGCTGTCAGCATATCGCCTTCTTTTTTTTCATGGCTCTTCAAATGGTCCTCCACTTTTTTCGCTACAGGGCAGGTTAAATGCTCGATTGCTGATTTATCAAGGATTTTCTCAATATCGCCCTTCATCTCCTGGAGCTGGCCTCTCATGCCGTTCTTTCCGTCCACACCGATGACGGTCGTTTTGAGTTCACGGAATTCCGTATAGTGCCGCTCCTGGGCAGCCTTGAATCCATCCAAGGCATCCCAGATTTTTTCGATTTGATCGCGTTGACGCGCCATGTCGTAATCACCCACCAGTCAACTCCAGTACTATGGTTACATCGTTGAAAGAATGCCGCGTATCTCGCTAATCCTGTCCCGTGCCTTCTGCCTCGTTACTCGAACGTCCTCCGGTTCCGCTTTGGCCGCCACTTCTAAAGATCTGACCGCATACCAATCCGTTGAAGCGAGATAGGCCAGCAGAATCTTCTCCTCTTCTTGGAGCTTTTTCTCGGTTTTGTGTACGTCAGAAGCCTTGAGGATGGCCTCCCAAGTAGGTTTTTCCCGCTTATCCATCCACCTGACCTTTTTATACGCCTCTTCCGAGTTTTCCGTCAAAGAACCAAAATACTCTGCAGCGGGTACGAGTCTTTCAAGGGCCATTGCAACGTTAATTTCCATTTATGCCACCTTCCTTATGAGAACCTCTGAGTATATTTCTACAATTGAAAATCCTGTAGCCCAACAATCGCCAAGACCCTCATCGGCTTGTGTAACTTCAAAAATATGTTGTAGCTCTAATTCTGTTTCTCCAGTCAGAATAATGAGCCCTTGAATCCTTGAGCGAATATTTACAAAAGTGTCTGCATTCCCACTATTCCAGATATGATATTCTGTGGACCCGAGAAGCAAGACTTCTGAATTTGTTATGTCGTAAAGTCTTGATCTATGACCTCGTGTCCCTTGAGCAGGAGCCCCCGCTTCTACCCAATATGTTCCGGCCGGTAAAGTGATCTGGTTTGTTGAAAGTGATGCGCCTGTAATTGTATTATAAACGACGGTGTTCAAGTCTCTAGTTCTCCATGCACCTGATGTCGCTGTTCCGGCTTTTGTTCCAGCCGCCTTTTCATCGCGAACATAAAGCATTTGATGTATACCGCTATGAGTACCGTTGATTTTCAGGTGGCCATTTGTCGGCTGTACTAAATCATCATCGGAAGCGTCCTTCGGTCCGATCTGATTTGTTCGAACCTGATCCTGAGCAGGACCTCCATTAACCTCTGCCTGAGAATATACAGACAGCGTTCCGCGGGCAGTTGCCGCATCCGCGTCGTCGAGGAGTCCTTTAACGAAAGTGGAAATTCCCAGGACCGTCTGTGCGTCCCCCGCGGAAGCCGCGGCGATGATAGATTTCGCGTACGCGGTGAATCCCAGGGTAGAAAGAGCGGCGCTCGCGGTCTCGTCGTCAAGGAGTGTTTTGATATAATCCGTCATTCCGAGAGTCGTTAAAAAAGCATCGGGGTTTCCGTTTATGAGAACCTGGAGCGCTTCGTTGATATTCTCAATAAGGGACTCGGTAACCGGAGCAAGAAACATTCTTCCCAGCTTCTCCTCGTGTTCCTGAATATGAAAAATGATGCGGTCGAGGAGCTTCTCCAATACGTCAAGGTCAGCCTTCCCATTCTTCACGAATCCTATTTGCTGGAGTATTGCGTTTTTTCGATAAATCGCGATTTTATAATCCGCCTCATAGGTTGCGACTGTCGTGATGTTTTTTCCGGAAATCGTGTAATGCGTCTCCTTCGTTAAGACGGTTACTGTTCCCACCGGGTCCTGAAGGGATACGGCGACGCCTTCCGCATTGCCGTAATCATCGAAGGCCACATCGAACGTGATGGGAAAAACGGTTTGGATTCCATCGCAGACGTAGACATTTTTATTTGTTTCACTCGTGACCATATTATTCTCTCCTCCTCCAGCCGATGATCTCTCCGATATATCCTTCACGGATTGCCCGAAAAAGCCGCCGTGGCTGGCTAACAGGCAACCCCTTGGCGTAACCGAGCGCTTCCGTCATATACAGGATGGCGTTCTCAAGGTCTCCCTTTCCGAACGATTCCGCGGCATCGATCGACCGTGAGAGAGCGGGAAGAATCACCTCTCCGCGGCGCCGAAAGGTTTTTAATCCGAAAATGCTCCGCGCGGCTGCCGTCGCTTCGGAACCGACGATCGGGATTGAATCAAGGAACTGGGAGCCGGCGTCCAGTGCAAGGCGCAGGCCTTTTTTCTCTTCATCGTCTTCCGGAGGATCCTCGATCATTTTCACGGCGATTCCCGATATGGCATATGCGGTCGCGAGTCCCACCACAATATCGAGTCGCCCGCTAAGAGCGGCTTTCGGGATATCGTACATAAAGTTGTTCCAGATCACATTCAAGGGCTGTGTGAACTGAAGAAGCATTTTCCAGCCTTCTCCGCCTTCACGGTAGATTTCCGCCATATCGAGCCCTCTTCCCGAGGGCTGAGTCCGGGAGGTGACTTCATCGGCCCACCGGGCCGCAGCGGCAGAATCCTTCGTTTCGTAAAAATGCTTATCGTAGACGGCCTTCCATCCGAGCGCAACGATCACTTTATCCACACATTCGATCACTTTCAGCCCGTTTCTCCCCAGCTGGCGGATAATTTTTTTGTATTCGCTTCCCGTCATCTGGGATTTTGCCGCCTGGATCATCATGTTAGCCGACCTGTGTTTGAACGCGGGAGAAAGCTCTTCAATCTCCCGGAGGAATCGGCGCGGGCTCGCAATGAAATCAGCGGCTGCCGCGGCGATCCTGTGGGGGCCCGCATAACCCAGATAGGGAAGAATCGATACG
>CAZGUL010000159.1:0-6796 GCA_964529055.1 uncultured Spirochaetaceae bacterium | reverse complement strand
CGAGGCGGCCACGTCCTTCATCCTGCTTGCGGTCCCGCTTTTCATTCTCGCGGGAAACCTCATGGAAAGGGGGACCGTGGGAAGGAACCTCATCGATTTCACCACGTCCCTCGTGGGATGGAGCACCGGAGGCCTCGGGGCGGTCAACATCGTCGGCAGCATGCTGTTCGGCGGAATATCCGGTTCCTCGCTGGCCGACACCGCGACCTTCGGTTCGATCCTGATACCCCGCATGGTGGAAGACGGATATCCCCATGATTACGCGGGAGCGGTCACTCTCACATCCTCGTCCCTGTCCGTTGTCATACCGCCCAGCATCCTGCTCGTCCTCGCGGCCGCGTCCACGGACCAATCCGTCGGCCGGGCCCTGGCGGGGGGCCTCCTGCCGGGCATTCTCATCACCATCGCGCTGCTCATCCCGAACTACTACATTTCGAAAAAACACGGCTACGGCCACAAGATACCTTTTTCGTTCAGGAACGTTTTCGGCAAACTGAAGACCTGCTGGACCGCCCTCGTGGCGCCCCTGATCATTCTGGGCAGCATTTTTTCGGGGCTCGTGACGCCCACCGAGGGGGCCGGGGTCGCGGTGCTCTACATCGTGCTGATCGACGGGGTTATTTTCCGGAAGCTGAAATTCCACGATTTCGTCGACACCTTCAAAAGAACCGCGGTCCTCACCAGCGCCATCCTTTTCATCGCCACCTCCAGCGCCATCGCGAACTGGATCATCGCCTACGACAACATCCCGAAATTCCTCGCGGAAGTGCTGTCGAAGGTTCCGGGCGGAAAATACGGTTTTCTCATCCTTATCGACATCCTGCTTCTTCTCATCGGGATGACGCTGGACGCGTCGCCGGCGATCATCATCTTCGCCCCCCTGTTTCTGCCCATCGCCCTGAACATGGGGATCGACGCGACGCATTTCCTCGTCCTGATGGTAACGGGTTTCGCGCTGGGCCTGACGACGCCGCCGTACGGGGTGTGCCTCTTCAGCATTTCGTCCATCGCGAATATTCCGATGGAAAAACTCGTCAGAAAGGCCGTGCCGTTTTACGTGGCGATGTTCATAACCCTCGTAATTGTCACCTTCATTCCGGCGATTTCCACCTACATTCCGGGACTCCTGGGCATGTAGACCGTTATACCGAGAAAAATCACCCGCAAAAGGAAGGGCCGCCCCTTCCTTTTGTCGTTTAAAGGGAGTACTATGCGGTATGAAGCTCGCCTACGCGCTTCCGCAGCTCGACGCGCTGGAACCCGGACGGACGGCGCTCCTCCTGGAAGACCTCGCCGCTTTCCGGTACGACGGGGCTGAATTTCTCATCGACGATCCCGCCGGGGTGGACGTGGCGGGGCTCCGTGCGCTCCTGAAAAGGACCGGCCTGGCCCTCTCCGGTCTGCGTACCGGTTCCGTGTACCTCCATGGGAGGCTCTCATTTTCGGACCCGGATGCGGGGATCCGTCGGCGGGCCGTCGCGCGGATGAAGGAAATAATCGACTTCGCCGCGGGATTCGAAACATGCCTGCTTCTGGGCCTGGTGCAGGGCCGTCCGGACGCCGGGGGAGCCGCCGGGGAGGTGAAGAGGAGAATCCGGGACTGCCTCCTGGAATGCGCCGGCGCGGCGGAGAAAAACGGCGTCGTCCTCAACCTGGAACCCCTGAACCGCTACGAAATCAGCTTCAATCTCACCGTGGAAGAGGTGCTCGATTTCCTCGCCCCCGTCAACGCTTCCCTTTCCGCGCCGGTGAAGCTGCTCCTGGACACCTATCACATGGCGTTGGAGGAGAATTCCGTGACCGGCGCCTTCGTGCGGGCGGGGGACCGCATCGGTCACGTGCATTTTTCCGACACCAACAGGGGCGTTCCCGGAACGGGCAACCTCGATTTTCTTGGCATCGTCAAGACGCTCCGTGCCGTCGGTTACGACGGCTGGATAGCGGTGGAGATAAACGACAGGCCGGACATCCGCACAGCCGCGGGGGCTGCCGCGGGATACGTGCGGGCGCTCCTGGAAATAGCGGAGTTCGGCGCCTCGCAGAGAACATAGTGTGAAAAACACCATCAAGGAGTAGGGATCATGAATATTTTCAAAACATCGTCCCTGGAGGTCCAGAAACTTCCGGGACGGGGAGTCCGGAAAGCGATAGGCAGGGAAAGCAAGTCGCTTTCGGGCAAAATGACCATGGGACACGTCCGCTATTCCGGAGAATTCGGCCCCATGGAACCGCACAACCACGCCGAGGAGGCCCTGTACATCGTCGACGCGGACAGGGGGTGGATACGGTCCGGCGACGGGAAGGAAAAACTGGGCGAAAAAGTTTACCTCGAAAAGGGCATGATCCTCCATGTGCCCGAACTGGAATGGCACGTTTTCGGCTTCGACGAAGGCGGCTTCATCGACGCATTGTTCTTTTACGGGCAGGTCGACAACATACGACCGGAAGAAATCCGGAAAAACACCAGGTGAGGAGTACGTCATGGCAAAAAAAGAAATACTGAAACCTTTGGGCACCTTTTATCGCTTCACACCTTCCGCCTCCGAAAGAAAGCTGGAAGCTTCCCGGCTCCGGAGGATGCTGTTCGAGATATTCGTGATAAGGGAATTCGAAATCCGACTCCTTGAGTTGAAGGACCAGGGTCTCGCCCACGGTCCCGTGCACTCGTCCATCGGCCAGGAAGGGGCCGCCGTCGGGGCGATCATGGCCCTGGACAAGGACGACGTCATCGCGTCGACCCACCGGGGGCACCATCATTTCCTTGCGAAGGCCTTCGGCGGATACCTGGGCGCCTACGATCCCGCGGCGGGAATTCCCGACGGCGTGCTCCCCATCATCACGAAGACGATGGCGGAAATCCTGGGCCTCGCCCAGGGGTACTGCCGCGGACGGGGCGGTTCCATGCACCTGGGGGACAAAAACTGCGGCTGTCTGGGCACCAACGCCATCGTCGCGGGGGGGGTGCCGATCCTGACAGGAGCCGCGTGGGCACACGGCATGGACAAATCGGGAAAGGTCGCCGTTTCCTTCCTCGGTGACGGCGCGGCACAGCAGGGCGCGGTCCACGAGGTCATGAACATGGCCGCCCTGTGGAAGATCCCGGTCATTTATTTCATTGAAAACAACCTGTACGCGGTGGCAACCCACGTGCGGGAATCCTGCAACCTGGAACACCTGGCCCAGCGCGGCCTGGGCTACGGGCTCGAGTCGATGGTCGTCGACGGCATGGACCCGGTGGCCGTGCATCTGGCGATGAAGGCCGCGCGGGAAACGACCCTGGCGGGGACCCCGGTTCTCATCGAGGCGAAAACCTACAGGTACAAGCACCAGGCCCAGAGCCTGCCGGGCAGCGCGTTCGGTTACCGGACGAAAACGGAGGAGGAGGAGTGGCTCGGGCTCGACCCTGTCGCCCGGTTTCCCGAGCAGCTTCTCGCGGCGGGAGTCCTGGAGCCCGCCGGGGCGGAAACCCTGAAGAAGGCAGCCGCGGAGATCGTTGCCACCGCCACCGCATCCCTGGTGAAATCCGAAGGCGGGAAATTGTTCATTCCCCGGGACCTGTATCCCGGACGTTCGGACCTGGAAACGGGTATCCGCAGCGACGGTCACGAATTCGCCTCCGCCCGCTGGGCGGAACCGGAGGATTTTCCGTCAATGACCGACAAAACGTACGTGGACGCCATTTCCGAGGTCATCGGGCGGAGGATGGACACGGACCCGGCGGGGATCGTGATCGGCGAGGAAGTGGGCCACATGAAGGGCGGCGCGTACCTGGCCACGAAAGGCCTTTTCCGCAGGCACCGGGAACGGGTCGTCGACACCCCGATATCGGAAAACGGTTTTTCCGGCATGGCCCTGGGACTCGCCCTTTTCGGGAAGCGGCCCATAGTGGAAATCATGTACCCCGATTTCGCCCTCGTCGCGGCGGACCAGCTTTTCAACCAGATGGGCAAGTGCAGGTACATGTACGGAAACCAGTTCGACGTGCCCGTGGTGGTGCGGACCCGGGTGGCCATCGGCACCGGGTACGGAGCCCAGCATTCGATGGAGCCCGCGGCATTCTACGCCCTTTTCGCAGGGTGGCGCATCGTCGCGCCGTCGACGCCCTTCGACTACATCGGGCTTTTCAACACCGCTTACCGGAGCCTCGATCCGGTGCTGGTGATCGAGAACCACGAACTCTACGGCGTGACGGGCCGGGTTCCGGAGGACAGGGACTACATGATCCCCTTCGGCAAGGCCCGGATCGTCCGTCCGGGAAGCGCGGTGACGGTCGTGACGTATTCGCTGATGACGAACCGGGCCCTCGCCGCCGCGGAAACCCTCGCCGCCGAAGGCATCGACGCGGAAATCATCGACCTCCGGACCGTGGATTACGCCGGCATCGATTACGACACCATCGGGGCTTCGCTGAAGAAGACCGGTAGGCTTCTCGTCGTCGAGGAGGGGCACTTCATCGGGGGAATCGGCGCGCAGATAGCCGACGAGGCCCAGCGGAGGTTCTTCGATTACCTGGACTGCGAAATCGGGCGCGTGGCGGGTCTCAACGTTCCGACACCGGTCTCGAAGGCCCTGGAGGACATGGTCGTTCCCTTCGCTCCGGACATCGCCGAGGCGGCGCGGAAAATGCTGAGGTAGGTTTACGCCGGACCCCCGCGGGTCCGGCTGGGCCGCAGACAGCGAGTTTGGAAAATAATTCCAAACAGAAAAAATTACTTGTAAATTATTTCCAAGCATGATACACTGCTGTCATGCGACAAGAAATCGCCGCCTCCGTGACGGGAACCCTGGTGCGGATCGGCGGCCTCTACGAAAGCCTCCGGGATTCGGAAAAGAAGGTCGCGGATTACATCCGGGGCAACGTCGAAAACGTCATCCATCAGTCCATAACCGAGGTCGCCGAGGCCGCCGGGGCGGGGGAATCAACCGTCGTCCGGCTCTGCCAGGCCCTGGACTACCGGGGCTTCCAGGACCTGAAAATCCACCTCGCCCAGGAGTGCCGGGAGCCGTATACCCAGATACACGAGGCCATCGGCAGGAACGACGACGCGGTGGGCATCAAAAACAAGGTTTTCGAATCCAGCATGGCGGCAGTCGCCGAAACAGCGAAATCACTGGGCGACGGGGCCTTCCTGGAGGCTGTGGAGATCATCGGAAACGCCGGTACCGTCGAGTTCTACGGCACCGGCGGATCATATTCGGTCGCCCTGGACGCCCAGCACAAATTCCTGAAAATCGGCAAGAAGTGTTTCGCCCACGGCGACGCGGACCTGCAGGCCATGTCCGCGAGCCTTCTCGGGCCGGGTGACGCGGCCGTCGGGATTTCCCATTCCGGGGGAAACAAGGCGGTCCTCGACGCCCTTGCCCTGGCGAAGAGCGGAGGCGCCCGCATCATAGCGCTGACGAACTACGGCAGGTCTCCGATTACGGGATTAAGCGACGTCGTGCTTTTCACCGCTTCACGGGAAACCGCGTTCAAAAGCGACGCCATGGAATCCCGGATCGCCGAGCTCGTCATCCTGGACGCCCTGTGGGCCGCGGTGGCCTTCCGGGACTACGACGCGTCCTACGAAAACATCCGGAAAACACGGGAGGCCACGGCCTCGAAAAAATATTGAAGGAGAAGCGCCCATGAAAGCGGTGGTTCTGAAAGGCCCGAACGAATTCGTCACCACGGTGACGGAGGACCCGAAAATCGGGGACGGCGAAGTCCTGCTGGAAGTTAAAAGCTGCGCCATCTGCGGAACGGATATCCGCATCCTGGAGGGGAAAAAGACGAAGGGGGTCCGGTACCCCTCGATCATCGGCCACGAAATCGCCGGTGTCGTTCTCGAAACCCGGGGTGAGGCGGGAGGCTTCAGGAAGGGCGACCGGGTCTGCCTGTGTCCGGTGATTCCCTGCCATTCCTGCCGGTACTGCCTGCAAGGGCGGGAGAACGTCTGCCTCAACCGCACCGCCGTAGGCTACGAGTACGACGGCGGCTTCGCCGAACTTCTCCGGATTCCCGCCGATGCCGTGAAGTCGGGTCACCTGTTCGCCCTGCCGGAGAACATGAGCTTCGAGGAGGGTTCGCTGGTCGAGCCGCTTTCCTGCTGCCTCAACGGCATCCGGAAGACCGGCGTGGGCCTCGCGGACATCTGCCTCGTTGTCGGGGCCGGGCCCATCGGCCTCATGCACATCCAGGTCGCCCGGAGCGCGGGGGCGGCGAAGATCATCGTCAGCGAGCCGAACGCGATGCGCCGCGAGCAGGCCGTCCGTTTCGGCGCCGACATCGTGGTGGACCCGACGAAGGAAAATCTTGCCGAAACGGTAAAGCGGAACACCGACGGGCTGGGGGTCGACCGGCTCATCATGGCCATCGGGGTGGCGCCGATCGTAAACGAGCTCCTGAAGCTCGTCCGCAAGGGCGGAACGATGAACCTCTTCGCCGGTTTCCCGGACACGGGCGCGGCCACCATCGAGACGAACATCATCCACTACAACGAAATCGTCGTGAACGGCACCTCGGCCTCGACCCGGCTGGATTACCGGCACGCCCGGGACCTGGCCGCGGGGGGGATGGTAAACCTGAAGGACCTGGTGACACATCGTTTCGGTCTCGACGATTTCCGGGCGGCCTACGACCTGGCCAAATCGGGCGCAGGCATCAAGATCGCAGTGACGCCGTAAAGAACGCGAAAAAGAAGGAGGGAAAGTATGGCATTTCTGGGAAAAGAGATCAGACTGAAAAGGCTGCTGAACGCAAAATCGGGCAAGCTTCTCGCGATAACCGTGGATCATTCCATCGCCCGGGGGATCC
>CAZGUL010000158.1:0-6798 GCA_964529055.1 uncultured Spirochaetaceae bacterium | reverse complement strand
GCGGCTGTCGCGGATGTCCCCGGGGGTTATCGCCGCGTGGACCGGACAGCTTCCGGGGTGGAAAATCATGCTCCGGCCGGTGATTTTTTCGGCATAGGAGCCCAGGTTCCGGTCGGGAACGAAGATGATCTCCCGGTCCCGAGGGAGGGAAGAGACGATCCGGGCCGCGTTTGCCGAGGTGACGGCGATGTCGCATTCGGCCTTGACCTCCGCGGTGGAATTGACGTAGCAGACCGCCAGCGCACCCGGGTGCCGGCCCTTCAGTGCCCGGAGTTCCTCCCCGGTTATCATGTCCGCCATGGGACAGCCGGCCCGGGCGGCCGGCAGCAAGACCTTCGCCTTCGGGGACAGGATTTTCGCGGTTTCCGCCATGAACAGGACGCCGCAGAACACGATGAGGTCCTTGCCCGCGTCGGCGGCCTTGATGCTGAGCTCAAGGCTGTCGCCGGTGAAGTCGGCGATGTCCTGGATTTCCGGGTTCTGGTAATTATGGGCCAGGATGACGGCGCCCCGCCGCTCCTTGAGGTCGCGTATTTTTTGCGTCAGCGAATGTATCATGGGCGGAACGATACCACAAAGGCCCCGGCCTTTTCCAGAGAGCCGCGGGTGAGGGGCGCGGCGGGCCGCCGCCGGCGGAGGCGGCGGCTTCCGCGACGCGGCGTTTATCGGCCGGCGGCCGACGGATTGACGGTCCGCCGCGTCAACCGGTATAGTCGTGGCGTATGAAAAACGGACGGGAAAGAAAACGCGTCGCCGTCGTCGGGGCGGGCGTCGCCGGGATCGTCGCCTCCCACCTCATTCAGCAGAAACATGAGGTAACGCTGTTCGAGCGGAACGCGTACGTCGGAGGCCACACCCGCACCTGGGTCCTCGCGGAGGGTCCCGACGCCGGAACGCCGGTGGACACGGGGTTCATCGTGTTCAACGACCGCACCTATCCGAACTTCGAGAAATTTCTCGCCTCCGTGGGAGCGGCCCGGAAGCTCAGCGACATGTCCTTCAGCTGCTGCGACGAAACCTCCGGTCTCGCCTACTCGGGTTCGGGAATTCCGGGCCTGTTCGCCCGGGGCCGCTACGTTTTCTCGCCGTCACACTGGAAATTCATCGCCGGGATCGTCCGCTTCACCCGCAGGGCGCGGCTCCTCCACCTGCGGGGAGACCTGGCGGGGATCACCCTGGGGGAATTCTGCCGCAGGGAAAAAATTCCCGCCCCGGTGGTGGACAACTACGTCCTCCCGATGGCCTCGGCGATCTGGTCCTCCCCCTTCACCGGCATCAGGGAATTCCCGATGGATTCCCTGGCCCGTTTCTACGAGAACCACGGCCTCCTGTCCTTCACGGACCGGCCGACCTGGTACACCGTGGAAGGGGGCAGCCACGCGTACGTCAAGCTCTTCCTCGAAAAGTTCACGGGAACCGTCAAAACGGGGACTCCGGTCGTCCGGGTGGCCCGCGGCGGAAACGGCGTGCGGGTGGAAACCCGCGGAGGGGATTCCCCGGTTTTCGACGCCGTCGTGCTGGCGGCCCACGCGGACGAAGCCCTGGCGATGCTCGCGGATCCGGGCCCACGGGAATCCGCCCTTCTCGGCGCCTGGGAATATTCCCGGAACCGGGTCGTCCTCCACACGGACGGGAATTTCCTGCCCCCCGTAAAAAGGGCCCGGGCGTCCTGGAACTATCTGCGCTTCGCCGGTTCCACCGGAGACGACCCGGCCTGCCTCACCTACTACATGAACAGGCTCCAGGGGATCCGCGGTGCCGTTGACTACCTTGTCACCCTGAACCCGCCACGGGAAATACGAAAGGAAAAAATCATCGCCGAGTTCCTCTACGACCACCCTGTCTACACCCCGGCCGCTGTGGCCACCCAGAAGGAGCTTCCGGGCCTGAACGGGACGGGAAACGTCTACTTCTGCGGCAGCTACTTCAACAACGGGTTCCACGAGGACGCCGTGACGGCGGCGGTCGAAGCGGCACGCCATTTCGGGTGTTCCCTATGACGACGGCCGTCCTGCGCTGTTCCGTGACCCACGCCAGATTGACGCCGGCGAAGCACGGTTTCTCCTACCCGATAACCCGCTTTCTGCTGGACGTGGACGAGCTGCCGCGGCTGGACAGGGAAATCCGCCGCTTCGGCTACAACCGCTTCGCCCTGCTGTCCCTGTACGACCGGGATCACCTGGACCGCGGCACGGGCACGATTCGCGAAAAGGTGGAACGGCTTCTGGAAAAGCACGGTGTCCGGGGCCCGGCGGACCGGATACTCCTGGTGACCGACCTGTCCCTGTTCCGGTACGTTTTCAATCCCGTCAGTTTTTATTACGTTTTCGCCGCCGACGGCACCCCCACGGCGGTCCTGCTGGAGGTCAATAACACGGTGGGTGACAGGCACCTGTACGTCGTGCCCGGCGGAAACGACGCGGGCGGACGGGGATTCCCGATCGCGGGCACGGTTAAAAAGGATTTTCACGTTTCCCCCTTCAACAACCGGGAAGGGACCTACGACATGCGGTTCTCCGACCCCCGGGAAAAACTCGACGTCCGCATCGACCTGCACCGGGACGGGGAACTCGTTTTCCGGGCCGGCCTCCTCGAAAAGGAACGGGTCCCGCTGTCCCGGTAGAGCATCATGGTTGCCGCCTTCCGCCCCTTTCTGGCCCCCTGGAGGACAATGCCCCGGATACTTCTCCACGCGGCCCGGCTATTCTTCGGAAAAAAACTGAAATTCCACGGCCGCCCCGTCGCATCGAGCCCCGGCTCCCTCCGGATACGAAAAGAGGGCCTGCGCGAGAGGTTCTTCCGGAAGGGGGTCGAGAAATTCCTCGGCCGCATCCGGATCGGCAGGCTGATCATGGAGACACCCGGGGGCTCCCGCTCCTTCGGCCTGCCGGAGGCCCTCCCGCGGGCGGACATCACGGTGCATGACGGGAAATTCTTCCCCCGCGCCGCGCTGGGCGGGGACGTCGGCTTCGGCGACGCCTACGTGGACGGCCTGTGGGACTCCGGGGACCCGGCGGCCCTCGTCCGGCTCTTCATCGACAACCGGCCCCACCTCGAGGAAACGCGGCTCGCCCCCCGCTTTCTGAACGCCGTGATCGGAAAGGCCGTTCACCTTCTGCGGGACAACACCCTGGGGGGCAGCCGGCGCAATATCCGCCGCCACTACGACCTGAGCAACGAATTCTTCCAGACCTTTCTGGACCGCGGCATGAGCTACTCAAGCGGCATCTACGGTTCCCCCGGGGATTCGCTGGAGGAGGCGCAGAGGAACAAGCTCGAGGCGATGGCCGAAAAGGCCCGGATACGGCCGGAGGACCATGTGCTGGAAATCGGCTGCGGCTGGGGAAGCTTCGCGATCCACGCGGCGGCGACGCGGGGCTGCCGGGTGACGGGAATAACGATTTCACAGGAGCAGTACGCCCTGGCACGCGAACGGGTGAGCGCCGCGGGCCTCTCCGACAGGATCGAAATCCTCCTCGAAGATTACCGGACGGTGGCCGGAAAATTCGACAGGATCGTTTCCATCGAGATGCTCGAAGCGGTGGGGCACCGCCGCCTGGGAGCCTTTTTCCGGAGATGCGACGAACTTCTGAAGGAGGACGGCCTCCTCGCCGTCCAGGTCATCACCATACCCGACCAGAGATACGACGCCTACAGGAAAGGCATCGACTGGATCCGCAGGACCATCTTCCCCGGAGGGCATCTGCCCTCCCTGACCGCCCTGACCGCGGCTGCGACACGGTCCTCACGGCTCATCGTCGAGGACCTGGAGAACATCGGCGTCCACTACGCCAGGACGCTGTCGGACTGGCTGGAGCGTTTCGCCGCCAATCCCGCGAACCGCCTGGCGCTGGAAAAGCGGAGTCCCTTCCACCGGATGTGGGCTTTCTACCTCTGCTACTGCAAGGCGGCCTTCGAGGCCCGGGCCCTGGAGGACCTCCAGATCGTTTTTACCCGGCCGGGAAATCCGAATCTGCCGCCGGTCCCCTACACGGACGGGATTTCTGGAACATCGGTCCGGTTCCGCGGCAGTACTGACCCGATGGCCAGAAAAAGTGTTGTCAGAAAATCCATGGTGCAGGAACCGGATTGACTCCGCAACACGAAGCTTTATTCCACGTGATCGTTGACAGGTCTCCGGCACAATCCGAACGGCTCAGTGGCGCACCACGCGAAAACCGCCGTCGTTGTTTTGACCGTACGGGAAGGGGCTGCTCCGGGCGGAAATCGCGGCGGCAGGCGCAGGAATGTTCCAGCTGCCGCCCCGTCGGGTCCGGTATGTGCCGGATTCCGCTCCCGAGTAGTCCGTAATTGTATCAACGGGGTACGGATGATCATACCAATCCCAGCACCACTCCCACGCGTTTCCGCTCATGTCGTAAAGACCCAGCTCATTCGCCAGTTTGCTGCCAGCGGGATTACTTCGCTGGGTTGTGGTTGCTCCGGCCTGGTGACTGTTATATCCATAGACCGCATAATCCCCGATGGCATTGCTCCCTGTGCTTCCCGCAAAGGCTTTCGTGTATCCGGTGATGTTGGTTCCCCCTCCCTGGCCGTCCAACGGTGCCCCCATGGCCGCCCACATCCATTCCATCTCGGTAGGCAGGCGGTAGCCGTTGTTGGACCAGGCCGCCGTTGCCGCATTCCAGTCCGCATTGTCGGTGATGGGAACGCTGGAGTAAGCAAGACCTGCCCAGTCGGTTATGCCGCTCACGCCGTACACCGGTTCCAGGCCTTCGGCCAGACTCAACTTGTTGCAGAAGGCGATGGCATGATACCAGTTTACTCTCTGAACCGGATCATTGGTTCCACTGGAATACATGATAAGGGTGGGGTCGAAGCCCATGATCGCCAGGAACTGAGCCCTGGTGATTTCATACTGGCTCATGCCGTATGGACGGGTAATCACGCTGATGTTTGTGCCGGTAAGATCTCGCTGGAAGCGGCCGGCGGGGACGTTGATCATTGTTAAAGCGAATGACAAACGATTCACCGTAACAGAATAATTCCTGGTGGTTGTTCCATCCTGGGCTGTCACTGTAATCGTGATGACGTTGACACCAACGCCCAGGATCTGCGCCATGCCGTTGTTGAGGCTCAGAACGGCATTCGCATCAGCAGTTGTCCCCGTCACCGTGATGCTTGCCGTGGCATTGGGTACGTTAACAGTATAGGCCGTGGTCCCGGCGCTGAAGGCAGGACTCAGGGTTCCGGTGTCGAGCGTCAGCGCATAAAGATCCGCGTTTGTGGAAGTTTCCGTAGCAGGAAACACAGCCGTCACCTCTCCTGAATTTGCGCTGTTGGTGACGCTGCCGGCCCCATCCACGGTAAAGCCATTGGCCGCCACACCGTTCAGGGTGTAACCGGCCTTTGGGCTCAGGGTGATGGCAGCGGTGTAGCTTGTGTTTCCAGCGAAGGTGCCGCTTACTTCCGGACTCCAGCTGATTGTTCCCGTGTACTGGTCGGCATCCAGGCTCGTTACCGGTGTTCCTCCCAGCACAGGCACCGTCACCCCGGGTATGGCTAATAGAGTGATGATCGTATCCGTCGGCGTATCAGCCGGGCCTGGACATCCCGACAGCAGCATTGCAGCCATGACCGCTTGAAGAGATGCTACAATCTTTTTCATCACGCTCACCTTTCTCATCAAGAATTTTATCAGGTAACAAATAAGATTATTCAAACTCTGCCGCGATGCAGGCGTCCATTAAACGCCCAAGATGATCAGCCGTGATGTTGAAGAATATCCAGGTTCAATTATGTGATGCAAAGGAAAAAAAGCAAGAAAATTTCCTGTTACCATAACTTCGGCCTGGCTCACGATATCAGTGATTGCCGCGGGCGGAAGGGCCGTCAGCGCCGGAAGGTCCCCGCGCAGGCCGCGACCTCCGCTGAGCCCCGCATGATTTCCTCCTCCGTGGCGGAGGACAGGAACGAGAAGCGGATCGACGCGGCAGCCAGCTCCCGGGACAAGCCCATCGCGGCAAGCACGTGGGACGGCTTTTCGGCGCCGGACGCGCAGGCGGCGCCCCGGCTCGCGGCGATCCCGGACATGTCCAGCCGGGTCAGCATCGCGTCTCCCGGGATTCCGGGAAAGGCGATGTTCGACGTGTTCCAGACCCGCGGGGCGCCGGCCCCGTTGACGACCGCCCCGGGAACCGCCTTCAGCACCGCCTCCTCGAAGGCGTCCCGCAGGGCGGCCTTGCCTTCGCAGGCGTCGGCCGTTTCGTCCGCCCGGAGGAGGGCCGCCCCGCAGCCGACGATGGCCGGCACGTTGTGGGTGCCGCCCCGGAGTTTGCCGTCCTGGGACCCGCCGTGGATGACCGGCGCGAGCCGCGTCCCCTTGCGGACGTACAACACTCCGGCGCCCTTCGGGCCCTCCACCTTGTGGGCCGCCAGCGTCACCAGGTCGGCGCCGAGACCGTCGACCGAAAAATGCATTTTCCCGGCGGCCTGGACTGCGTCCACGTGGAAGATGATCTTCCTCTCCCGGGCCGCCGCGGCGATTTCCTTCACCGGCTGGACGGCTCCGGTCTCGTTATTGACCAGCATCACCGACGCGAAAACCGTGTTCGGCTTCACCGCGGCCAGGAAATCGTCCGCCGACACCGTCCCGTCCGGGCCCGGGGCGAGCCGGGTCACCTGGATGCCCCAGCCTTCCAGCCAGCGCAGGGCGTCCAGGGTCGAACCGTGTTCGATCAGCGTGGTCACGCAGTGGACGTTCAGCGTCCGCAAGGAGGATTCCCGCCGGGACGCCTCGGAACTCACCGTCCCGAGGACCGCCAGGTTGTTCGACTC
>CAZGUL010000157.1:398-6813 GCA_964529055.1 uncultured Spirochaetaceae bacterium | reverse complement strand
GATGGGCCGTTACACCTTACCACGGTCCCCGGGGGACCGCGAAAAAGAAAAAGGAATTTTTCCGGAATGAGCACACGTATCTATGTGGGGAACCTCAGTTACTCCGCAACCGAGGAAAAAGTTCGCGCCGTTTTCTCCGAATTCGGGGAAGTCGCCACCGTCAAGATGATCAACGACAGGGAAACCGGGAAGTTCCGCGGGTTCGCCTTCGTTGAAATGACCACCGACGATGCCGCCCAGGCGGCGATCAAGGGCCTCAACGGCCAGGAGGTGGACGGCCGCCAGCTTCGGGTCAACGAGGCCCAGGACAAACCCCAGGGTGGCGGCGGCGGACGGGGCTCCTTCCGCGGGTCGAGGCCCCATTACGACGAGGACCGGGACCGGTACTGATCGGGTAAACGGAGGCCGTCCCAGGGGACGGCCTTTTTTATTGACCATCGACCTTCGTCTCCGTATATTGGAAGCGAATCCTGGGGGTGCTTTTCGCAGGAAAGGCTGAGAACAAACCCTTGAACCTGATCCGGGTAATGCCGGCGTAGGGAGGAGAAATGCGGTGCAAAAACGCCTCCGGGAAAAAATTCTTTGGAGGCATCCATGAAAAGAAAAAGACTGTTCACTTTCGCCGCGCTGACTGCTGCGGTCCTGGTTCTGCTCGCAACGGCGGGCTGTTCCCGCAGGGAAACGGCCGCCCCCGCCGATCGGGAAACTTCCTCCCTGGTGGTCTACACGTACGATTCCTTTCCGAAGGAACTCCAGGAGAACCTGGCGGACCACTTTAAAAAGAACCATCGGACCGACGTGGAACTCGTCCGGTTCGAGGACACCGGCGGACTCTACAACGCCCTGTATCTGGAACGGGACAAGGGAAGGATCGACGCCTTCATCGGTCTGGACAACTCGTTTCTGGCCAGGATCTTCGCGGAGGACATGCTTCTTCCCTACAAGCCGAAAGACCTGAAGCTGGTGAACGACAAGCTCGCCGTGGATCCCCGTTTCCGCGTCGTCCCCTTCGACTTCGGCGGCGTGACGCTCAACTACGACCGGCAGAAGCTGCCGGATCCGCCGAAAAAATGGGAAGACCTCTTCGACCCGAAATACAAGGGCAGGATCATCCTGCTCAACCCGGCCACCTCGGGACCGGGCCGGAGTTTCCTGCTCTTCACCATCGCGGTTTTCGGCGAGGACGGATACCTGGATTTCTGGAAAAAAATCAAACCGAACCTGCTCACCGTCGCGGCGGGCTGGTCGGAGGGGTACGGCCTCTTCACCCAGGGTGAGGCGCCCATCGTCCAGAGCTACGACACCAGCCCGGCGTATCACCGGGAGTTCGAGAAGGTCGACAGGTACGATAATCTCATTTTCGACGACCGGGCTTATCTCCAGGTCGAAGTCGCCGGAATACTGAAGAACGCCCCGAACCGCCGGAACGCTGAGCTCCTGATGGACTACATCGTTTCCCCCGGGTTCCAGAGCCTCATCCCCCTTTCCCAGGTCATGTACCCCGTCCATCCCGACGCGGCGCTTCCCGCATCCTTCACCGCGGTCACCCGGGCCGGCGACTTCGTGAGTCTGGACGAGGAAAAGGTGTCGGTCCGCCTGCAGGACTGGCTCCGGGACTGGGAAGCGGTCATGCGGTAACCGGGAATGACGCGGACGAAAGGCGGCGGAATCGTTACGGCCGGCGGAGTTCTCTACTTCGCCGCCTTCTTCATCGCGCCTCTGGTCTACTTCTACCTCCGGGCCGCCGCCGACTCAGGCCCGGGCGGGTTCGCGGCCGCCGCCCGCGAAGTCCTTTCCTCTCCGGGGACGTGGAGGACGGCGGGCTTCAGCGTGGTCCAGGCCGCGGTGTCGGCTCTTTTCTGCGTGGTCCTCGCCCTTCCCGGGGCGTACATCGGTTCCCGGTACGATTACCCGCTGAAAAAACTTTTCCGGTCCGCCAGCCTCATTCCCTTCGTGCTGCCCAGCATCGTCGTCGTCATCGGAATGATCAGTTTCTACGGCAAGAACGGATTCATCAACGGGGTCCTCGGCACGGACCTGAACCTGGTCTACAACCCGGCGGGCATCATCCTTGCCCACGGTTTCTACAACGTATCGCTGGCCATAAGAATCATGGGAGAAGGGTTCGCCGGCATCGACGCCCGGTACCGGGAGATCGGGGCCAGTCTCGGCGACGGACCGGTCCGGAGGTTTCTGCGGATACTGCTCCCGCTGGCCGCCCCGTCCGCGGCGACGGCCTTCGTCATCATTTTCCTGTACTGCTTTCTGAGTTTCGGCATCGTGCTGATCTTCGGGGGGATAGCGTACTCCACGCTGGAGGTGAAAACCTACACCGAGATGTTCGTCAAGCTCGACCTTTCGTCCTCCGCCGTCTTCTCGCTTCTCCAGCTCCTTCTGGCGGTTTTTTTTCTCCTCCTGTCCGGAGGGCTGATCCGGCGCTTCCAGTTTGTCCGGTCCCGGGCGCCGAAACTGACCACATCCCCGTTGTCGGCGGAACCGGCGGGGAAAAGGCTGCTCGTTTTCCTGTATTTTCTCGTTCTCGGCGCGTTCATCTTCGGGCCCCTGGTTTCCCTGACGGTCCGTTCCCTGCGCCCCGCCGGAGTCTGGAGCCTGGACAGCTTTGCGGCGCTGTTCCGGCCGGAGCTTTCCGGCCGCGACATCGAGGGGATCATCCGCAGCTCGATTCCCGCTGTTGTCATCCGGAGCATCCTGCTGGCCCTCGGATCGGGCTCGGCGACGTTCCTGCTCGCCCTGGCGCTGAGCTTCGCCCTCCGGGGAAAAAAATCCCCGTTTCTGGAAGGTCTGTTTTTTCTTCCCGCCGGAATGTCCATGGTCAGCCTGGGGATCGGCGTCCGGCTCCTGTACGGGGATGTTCTGCCCCGGCCGGCGCTGGTCGCGGCGGCCCAGGTCTTTCTCGCCTTTCCCTTCGTGTTCCGCATCCTCCGCACCGCCGTGGAGGATTTTCACGAGCGTTTTGTCGAGACGGCGAAGAGCCTCGGAGCCGGACGGAGGAGGATCCTTTTCGACGTCACGCTGCCCATCATGCGCCGGGGGCTCCTGAACGGATTCGCGTACAGCGTTGCGATACCCTTCACCGATTTCACCGCCGTCATGACCATCGGCCGGGGAGAGTACGCCACCTTTCCTGTGGCGATCTACCGGCTCATCGGCTTCAGAAGTTTCGACCTGGGGCTCGCCCTGGGGATACTATACATCCTCATCTGCCTGGGGGTTTTTTTCTGGATCGACACGACGGGAGAGCACGATGATACGACTGGAAGGAATTGAAAAGACCTACGCCGACTTCTCCATACGGCTCGATTTCACGGTCGCCCCGGGGGAAATGGTCGCCCTGCTGGGCCCGACCGGGAGCGGCAAAACGACGGCCCTCCGGATCATCGCGGGTTTCGAGAAACCCGACAGGGGCCGCATCCTGCTGGACGGCCGGGACGTCACGGACACAGATCCGTCCCGCCGCCGGATCGGTTTCGTCTTCCAGGACTACACCCTTTTTCCCCACCTGGATGCGGGGGGCAACATCGCCTACGGCCTCAGGAACCGGGGTCTCTCCCGGGATGCCGTCCGGGAACGCGTTGAAGGACTTCTCCGGCTCGTGGGCCTCCCGGGCCATGAAGGGCGGCGGGTGCAGACCCTCTCCGGGGGGGAGCAGCAGAGGGTCGCCATGGCCCGCTCCCTGGCGGTGGACCCCCTGGTCCTGATGCTGGACGAGCCGTTTTCGTCCATCGATTCCGTTCTGCGCCGGGGGCTCCGGGAGGAGGTCGTGCGCCTGCAGAAGGAGGTGGGGATCACCACCCTTTTCATCACCCACGACCGGGAGGAGGCCTTTTCCGTCGCAGACCGGGTCATTCTTCTGCGGGACGGGCGCATCGTGCAGGCGGGGCCGCCGGACGAGCTGTACGAAAGGCCCGTGGACCGCTTCACCGCTTCCTTCGTGGGCGGAGCGAACTTCCTTACCGGAATACTCGTATCCCGTGACGGCGCGGAAGCGGTCCTGCGCTCCGGCGCCGCCGATTTCCGTGTCGCGGACCCGTCCGGCCTGCCCGGCGACACGGGCGGCGGCGAAGTCACCGTCATGGTCCGGGCGGACCGCCTGCGATTCGCGGCGGGCCCCGGCGTCAACACGGTGAACGCCCGCATCGGGGGCCGGAGGTACTACGGCCATTACTGGGAATACCTCTGTGAAACCGGCCACGGAACGCTCAGCGTGTACGACCGGACCCGCAGGGAAAACGGCACGCCCTGCCTTATCGCCTTCGCCCCCGGGGACGCGGTGGTTGTCGAATCCGGCGGGGAATCCCGCTAACTTTCCGTCCGGGCCTCATCGAAGATCCCCGCCGTTATCACCAGGCCGCCGTGGCGGAAGGCGAACCGCTCCGCGGGCCGGCCGCCGAAAGCCCGCAGGGTATCCTCCGACGGAAAAAGCACCAGGGAGCGGAAGCCGGCGAAGCTCCTTCGGACATGGCTGCCCAGCCGCCGGAAGAACTCCCGGTCCCCCCCCTCCAGCCGCAGCCCGTACGGCGGGTTCAGAACCAGAAAGCCCCTCGCGCCGGCCTCCGCGCCTGCTTCGCTGCGGGCCGCGTCTCCCGTGAGGCCGAAAAAATCACGCCCCAGGAACCGCACCCGGTCCGCTATCCCGGCCCGCTCCGCGTTGCGCACCGCGACGGCGAGGGCCCCGGCGTCGATGTCGCAGGCGACCACGGGGATACCCGGCCCGGAACGCCCGAAGCCGTCCGCCAGGTGCCTGAAGGCCGCCTCGCGGAACGAGGGCCACCTATGGAAGGCGAAGTCCCTGCCGCCGCCGGGAGCCGACCCGGCGAACCATGACGCCGCCTCGACGGCAAGGGTCCCGGAACCGGTCATGCCGTCCACGACGAGGCCCGGGCCCGTCACCAGAGCCCGGAGCAGCGCTGCCGCCAGGTCCTCCCGCAGGGGCGCCCCCGCGTTCTCGAGGCGGTAGCCCCGGTTGCAGAGGGCGTCTCCGGACATGTCCAGGCTGACCCGGCAGCGGTTGTCCACGATCCGGAGCAGGACCCGCTGGACAGGAGCGCCGGTTTCCGGTCCGGCCGCCGGCGGGGGAATCTGTCCCCGTTCGGAGAACCTGCGCGCCGCGGCCTCCCGCAGGGTTTCCGCCGCCTCCCCCTCGTGGCGTATCCGCGAATCCCTCACCCGGCTCGCCATCCGGATCGGAACGGACCGGTCGAGCCACAGCTCCCAGGGGAAGGCGGCGGCCTTACGGAAAAGCTCCTCCCGGGCGCCGGCACGGCAGTCCAGGGTCCGGCAGTAAATGCGGGAGGCCGTCCTCAGCAGGAGGTTGGCCCTCCAGCCTTCCGTGAGCCGCCCGGAGAACTCGACGCCGCCGTCGGTGTCTTCCCCGGGCCGGAAGCCGAGTTCCTCCAGCTCGCCCCGGAGAATGGACCGGAAGGCGGGCTGGGCCACGGCGAGGAAAACGTGCTCACGGGAAAGCACGTGACGGCGGACGCGTTTTTCCAGGTTTTCTCCGGACGGTTCCATTTTCCGCAGTATACATTGAATTGACGCGAAAAGCGTGATAGAAATTCGGTAATGGGCAAAATTCTCGTCGCCGACGACAACGACCTGTTCCGCAAGACCATAAGGCGCATCCTCGAGAAGGCGGGCCACAGCGTGGAGGAAGCCTCGGACGGCCAGAGCGTTCTTCAGCTTCTGGGACGGACCGCCTTCGATATCGTGCTGCTGGATATCGTCATGCCCGGCAAGGGGGGAATCGAGACCCTTCTGGAGCTCAACGTGTCGAGCAAGGACGTCAGGGTCATCGTCATGACGGGACGGATCGACACGGGCACGACGGCGTTCCAGACCCTGTGCCGGCGCTTCAAAACGGAAAAAATTCTCACCAAACCCTTCACGTCGAAACAGCTTCTGGACTCGGTAAACGAACTTCTTCCACGGAAAAACTGAAATCTTTATTGCGCACTCCCCGGGCCGCGGCTATACTGTAATCCAGATATGGCCGATTTAGCGGAAAAAATCCGCCTCCTGTCCAGCACGGAACTTTTTTCCCCTCTCGGCGAAAAGGCCGTGAAAAAAATCGCCCGCTGGTGTTCCGTCTACAGCTTTCCCAAGGGAGAGGCGGTCTTCACGGACGGCGACCCGGGAGACGCCCTGTACATCGTCGATTCCGGGGAAATTTCGATCAACCGCCTGTCCGAGGACCTGCGGAGGCAGGAAATCGCCCGGCTCGTGGCGGGGGACTGTTTCGGGGAGATGGAGCTCATGACGGGCCAGGCCCGGAACGCCGAAGCCCTGGCGGCGGAAAAATCCCTGCTTCTCCGGTTTCCGCGCCGGGGATTGTCCCTGACGGCCCTGCTGGAAGAACACGCCGACGCCGGCGCGGAGCTCCTTCACTCGTTCCTGA
>CAZGUL010000157.1:0-388 GCA_964529055.1 uncultured Spirochaetaceae bacterium | reverse complement strand
CATCCGGAACGCGAACGCCCTGCTGAAGGAGAATTCCCCGTTGATGCAGGAATTGCGCAGCCAGGTGTACGGCGACAAACTGACGGGGCTCTACAACAAGACCTATCTGGAGGAAAAACTGCCGGAATACCTGAAGGACAAAAAATCCCGGACCGCCCTCCTGATGGTGAAACCTGACAACTTCAAGGTGATGAACGACACCTTCGGCCACGAGGCGGGGGACGAGACCCTGGTCCTGATGGCCGCGGCCGTCAAACGCTGCCTGCCGGAAAACGCGGTGGCGGTCCGGTTCATGGGGAACGAGCTGTCCTGCCTTCTGCCGGACACGGACAGAAAGGGCGCCCTCGCGGCGGCGGAGACCATCCGGGGAATTTTGTCGGCCCTTGAC
>CAZGUL010000156.1:383-6837 GCA_964529055.1 uncultured Spirochaetaceae bacterium | reverse complement strand
CAGCCCGCCGGCACCGTCCAGGCCCAGGACGCGGACGGGGAGGCGATGAAAAGTCTCCAGAACCTGCAGAACTCCTTCCGTTCCGTTTCGGAGAAGGTCCTGCCCGTGGTGGTCATGATCAACGTGGTGGAGGTCAAGAAACAGGCCCCCGAACGGGGAGACCAGCCCTGGTTCTATTATTTTTTCGGAAGACCCGACGAGGACGGTTCCCAGGAACGTGAGTTCCGGAACCGCGGCCTGGGGTCCGGCGTCATCGTTCGGAAAACGGGAAAGACCTTCTACGTCCTTACGAACAACCACGTGGTGGGAACGGCGGAAGAAATCAGCGTGCAGCTCCACGACCGCCGGGAATTCAAGGCGAAACTGGTCGGAAAAGACGAACGTAAGGATCTGGCGGTCGTTTCCTTCGAAGCGGAAGGAGAGGACATCCCCCTTGCGGTCCTCGGGGATTCGAATTCCCTCCATGTGGGCGACTGGGTCCTCGCGGTGGGAAACCCCTTCGGCCTTGAGTCCACGGTTACCGCGGGAATCGTGAGCGCCCTGGGGCGCCGCGGGGGACCCGAAGGCAACATCAGCGACTTCATCCAGACCGACGCGTCCATCAACCAGGGCAACTCCGGCGGGGCCCTGGTCAATCTCGCCGGGGAGGTTGTGGGAATCAACACCTGGATAACGTCCCCCACGGGCGGGAGCATCGGTCTGGGCTTCGCGATACCCATCAACAACGTCAAGAAAGCCGTGGAAGACCTCATCACGTCGGGTTCGGTGCAGTATGGATGGCTCGGGGTGAGCATCTCCGGCATATCCGCGGAAATGGCCCAAAGCCTTGACGTGAAGGACACGAAGGGGGCCTTCGTTTTCCATGTTTTCAAGGGCTCCCCGGCGGACAAGGGCGGCATACTTCCCGGAGACTTCATCACCGTTCTCGACGGAAAGAAAATCGCGTCCTCCGACGAACTCGTCCAGAAGGTGGGCGATCTTCCCGTGGGACGCCGCGCCGCCTTCACTCTGCTGCGGGGCGGCAGGGAAATGCAGCTCACCGTCACGATAACGTCCCGGGACAACCAGCAGAGCATTTCCGAACAGAGCAGGAACCTGTGGCCGGGAATGACGGTGATCCCCCTGACAACGGAGGTGCGGAAGGAGCTCGACATTTCCGCGGGGAAAAAAGGCCTTGTCGTCCAGTCCGTGGAACCCCGGACGCCCGGCGCCCTGGCGGGATTCAAGAGCGGCGACCTCATCCTCGAAATGAACGGCAGGAGCGTGTCCACGCTGAAGGAATTTTATGCCGCCCTGAACGATACCTCGAAGGAAAAAATCGATTTCGTGTACGAGCGGGAAGAAGTTAAAATGAGCGTGGGGGTGTTCAGGTAAAACCTATGGCAAAGGAATTTCTGACCTTCAACCAGGTCCGGAACAACGCGCTGAAGCTCGCACACAGGATACACAGCTCGGGGTTCGTTCCGGACGTCATTTACGTCAGTCTCCGGGGCGGGGCCTACCTGGGCAATGTTATCAGCGAGTATTTCAAGGTCGTGAGAAGGGGCGAACGGCCCGTCTTTTATGCCGCCGTGGTCGCCCGGTCGTATTCGGACATACACAAGCGGGAACGCATCATGGTGGACGGCTGGACCTACAACCCGGATTACCTGCGTAACGGCGACAAAGTCCTGCTGGTGGACGACATCTACGACTCCGGCAACACGGTGAACCACCTGGTGGAAATTTTCCTGGAGAAGGGGATTCCCCGGGAGGACATCAAGGTCGCCGTTCACGATTACAAGGTCAGAAAGTGGCTCGGCGAGGAGCATCCGATAACGCCGGATTTCTACTGCCGCAGGCACGAGGTCGGGTCTCCCGCGGACGACACGTGGATCCATTACATGAGCCACGAACTGGTGGGGCTGACCGACGAGGAGATTTCACGCCACTACACCGCCGAGGACCCGGAGCTCCTGCCGGTTTTCGAGAGGATGCGCTCCGCTACTCCTGGGACCAGATAGGATAGGCCGGATTCGAATAATCGGCCCTCCACACCCCCGTGTTCGACGTCCCCGCGAGAAGCTGGGTCCCGTCTCCGAGGAGGCGGAGGACTGTCGAGTCGTAGAGGTCCGGCAGGTTCCCGAAGTTGCCGCCGGGAAGCCGGATACCCGCCGTGACGTCGTTGGTCGTCCGGTCCGTGAGCTCGAAGGCCCCGTCGCCCCTTTCTCCGAAAACGATGATCGAATCCGCGCCGCTTGATATTTTTGCGATGGACGTGAAATTGCGGCCGTAGGCCCCGCTGGAGACCCAGGTCGCCCCTGAATCCGTGGATTTGATGATGTACCCGTTGGGCGTGCAGATGTAGATAGAGGCGAGGTCGGAATCGTAAAAAATGTCGGAGAATGAGGATTTTCCCTCGAGTCCCGTTCCCGTCACCGTAAATTTGTCAGCCACAGGATCCCAGCCGGTTACGGAAGCGTTGCTGAAGACCATTCCCTCGGCAGGGCCGAGGAACCAGTAGTTCGTTTCGTCGAAGGTTCCGGCTATGATCGGATAGCCTGTGAGGCCCGTCGCGTCCAGGGCCCCCGCGTTCCAGTACAGGAGATCGCGGGGCAGGTCCGTGGGGCGCCCCACTGCGGCGAACAAGGTGCCGTTCAGGCTCATGAGGCGCTGGATCTGCGTCGCGGAATACAGGTTCGCCGGCAGGTACGTCGTGTAATTTGAGGCCGGGTCGAGCCTGAAAAGGCCGTGAGCGCTGCCGGTGGAGACCGACACGAAAATATCGGTCCCGGCAAGGGCGATTCCCGTAACGATGCTCTTCCGGATGGGAGAGCTTATCCTGTTCCACGGACCGCCCGCAGCGTCCCGGTAGAAAACCGAACCCGTGGCGACATAGTAGCGGTCCACGCTGCCGGTGACTGCGGCGGGTACTTTTATTATGTCTCCCGAAATGGGGACCGAATTGGGCAGCGAGTTGTCCGCAGCCTTCTCCTCTGTTTCCAGGCTGTAGAAAACGCCTTCCGCGTCGTCGGAACAGGAAAAAAGGAAAAATGAAAAGGCGCCGGCAAGCAGGACCGTCAGCGCCGAAAAACGTCTACCGTGTTTCATCCCTATGCTCCTCGTCAGAAATGGTACAGGGCCGAAAAGGTTATTTCGAGAAAATTGCCGAGGCGGCTGTGGTCCCGCGGGGGCGTCGGCCCGGAATAGATGTTGGGGGACCACCAGTAGATGAAATTCATGCCGAAGGCCCACTCGGGGCTGTAGTTCCAGTACGCCGAAACGCCGGGTTTCAGAATGGGCAGGATCTGGAACGAAGAGTCCAGTTTCGTGAAATTGAAACCCGCGGCGAAGGAAAGCGGAAACTCGAAAGGATACAGCCGGAGGATGTACGCGTACCGGACGGTGACCGGCAGCATGAAGAGGTTCCTTTCGTTGGGGCTGAAGGCGAACATGCCGCCGCCTTCCACCCCCAGGGTCATGTTGTTGTTGATGAAGGCGCTCCACTGGAGGGAACCGACGCCTCCGAGGGAAAGATTCGTGGACTCGATGTCCCCACCCAGGGATTGAAAGAAAAGAGGCACGAACATTCCGGCGTTTATCATCAGCATCTGGTTGCCCAGGGAATAGGAGGGCATGGTGATGCCATCTTCACCTTCCTCCTGCGCGCCGACGGCGGAAATACCCGAAGCCAGGAGAGCCGCGACGATCAACCATGACAGCAGTTTCGTTTTCAAATTCACCCTCTCTCTCGTTGGAGTACAACCAGATACTACCACCTGAAGGGCCTCCTTTTCAATGCGCTTTTATTGAAATTTTCCCCCGGCTATGCTACAAAAAGAAATCGTTTCGCGCCGGGAGGGCCCATGTGATGCGGAAAGCTGAAATTCTGGACGGCAAGAAAATCGCTGCCCGCATGCGGGATGAAATACGACAGGAAACCCTGCATCTCGCCCGCCTCGGCACGGTTCCCGGCCTGGCCGTCGTCCTCGTGGGTGAGGACCCCGCCAGCGTCTCGTACGTCACGGGAAAGGAAAAAGCCTGCGCGGAGGCCGGGATGCTCTCCCTGGACAACCGGCTCCCCGAATCGACGACCGAGGAAGAGCTTCTCCGGCTCGTCGCCGACCTGAACCGGGACGACAGGGTCCACGGGATACTCGTCCAGCTTCCCCTTCCGAAGCATATCGACGAGGGGCGCGTCCTTCTCGCCGTGGATCCCGAAAAGGACGTGGACGGTTACCATCCGGTGAATCTGGGACGGTTGCTCCTCGGCCGGGAAGCGTATTTCCCCTGCACGCCCCACGGCATCCTGAAAATCTTCGAGCACTGCGGCATCGAAACCGCGGGCAGACACGTTGTCATCGTCGGCCGCAGCGCCACGGTGGGAAAGCCCCTGGCGAACCTTCTGCTCGCCAGGGGGCGGGATGGAGACGCCACGGTGACGGTCTGCCACAGCCGGACTCCCGATCTGGCGGCCCATACCCGGCAGGCGGACATCCTCGTCGCGGCGGTGGGCAAAACCGGCCTCATAACCCCCGGCATGGTCAAGGACGGCGCCGTCGTCATCGACGTGGGGATTACGCGTGTGCCGGACCCGTCGAAAAAAAGCGGTTTTCGCCTGCAGGGAGACGTGGATTTCGACGGGCTTCTTTCCGTCGCGTCGAAAATCACCCCCGTTCCGGGCGGGGTCGGGCCCATGACGATAACGATGCTGCTGTACAACACCCTGAAAGCCGCGAGGAAGCGGGCCGCGGAAACGGAGAAGAAAATATGAATCTCAACAGGGTGCGCCTCGTGGACAGATGGGTCCCCGTCCGCACCGCCCTCGTAAGCGTCGCCGACAAAAACGGTCTCGAGGATTTCGTCCGGGAGCTCGCGGGAGCATGCCCCGGCCTGACGATCTATTCTACGGGAGGGACCCACGCCGCACTGGAAAAAATCCTCGCTCCCGGAGGCGCGGAAAAACTGCGGCAGGTGTCGGAGTATACGGGCCAGCCGGAAATGCAGGGCGGCCTGGTCAAAACCCTGGATTACCGCATCTATCTCGGACTTCTCGGCGAGACCTACAATCCCGCCCACCAGGAGGACCTGCGGCGCGCCGCCGCGGTGCCTTTCGATCTTGTGGTCGTCAACCTCTACCCCTTCGGCCGGGCCGTCGCGGAGAAGGACGCGGTCATCGAGGACGGGAGAACCCACATCGACATCGGCGGGCCCTGCATGCTCCGCGCCGCGGCAAAGAACTTCCTCCGCGTCGCCGCGGTGTGCGACCCGGCGGATTATTCCGGCGTCGCCGGCGAGTTGAAGGCGAACGGGGGCCGGCTTGATATCGCGACCCGGTTCCGGCTGGCGAAGAAGGTTTTTCGCCGTACCGCGGAGTACGACGCCGCCATCGCGGACTATTTCGCCGGAAAGACGGACGCGGAACCTCTGGGCCTGTACGAAATGAAGTAAGGAGCGCAGCCATGGCCGGAAAACTTTCGGATCAGTATAAAACCGTGACGCGGGATTTCTTCCCGCCCCGGATGGAAATCCGTTTCGACGGTCCCGCGGGGGAAACCGTTTTTCTGTACGAAAAGGCGGAGTGGAACATCGGCGGGGAAAGCCGGGGCCTGCGGTATGGGGAAAACCCCGACCAGCAGGCGGCCCTGTACCGGCTGCTGAACGGCAGCCTCTCCCTGGGAGACGTGAAAACCATCCTGCCCGGCAGACACCTCGCCTCGGACGTGGAGCTTCTTCAGTCGGGGAAACATCCGGGGAAAATCAACATCACCGACGTGGACAGCGCCCTCGGCATCCTGCGGTACTTTGCCTCCGATCCCTGCGCGGTCATCGTCAAACACAACAATCCCTGCGGCGTGGCGAAGGGAAGCACGATTCACGACGCCTTCCGCAAGGCCTTTCTCGCGGACAGGCTTGCCGCTTTCGGGGGCGCCGTCGCTCTGAACCGCGAGGTGGACAGGGAAACCGCCGAGGCCGTTGCGGAAAACTACGCGGAGGTCGTCGCGGCGCCGGAATACGGCCCCGGGGCCATGGAAATTTTCGAAAAGAAAAAAAATCTGAGGGTCATGAGAATCCGCGACATGGCCTGCCTCGAGTCCTACGTGGGTCAGATCTTTCTCGATTTCAAATCCCTCCTGGACGGGGGACTCATCCTGCAGACTTCCTATGTTCCGCGCACGCTGGCGAAGGAGAATTTCCTTCCCGCCGAAACGGAGTACAAGGACAGGATGTACCGCGTTCTCCGGGAGCCGACGGACCGGGAGTACGACGACATGATTTTCGGATGGCTCGTGGAATCCGGCGTAACCAGCAACTCGGTGCTCTACGTCAAGGACGGGGTTACCCTGGGCATCGGGACCGGGGAGCAGGACAGGGTGGGGGTCGCCGAGATCGCCCGGGACAAGGCCTACCGGAAACTCGCGGACCGTCTTTCCTGGGACCGGCACGGCAAACCCTTCGCTTCCCTGACAAACGG
>CAZGUL010000156.1:0-373 GCA_964529055.1 uncultured Spirochaetaceae bacterium | reverse complement strand
GAGCTTGGAAGCGGAAGTGCGGGCCCTGCGCGGAGGGCTTCCGGGATCGGTGATGATTTCCGACGGATTCTTCCCGTTCCGGGACGGCATTGACGTGGGTTTGAAGGAAGGGGTCTCCGCCGTCGTTCAGCCCGGAGGATCTTTGCGGGACTTCGAAAGCATCGAAGCCTGCAACGAGGCCGGCGCCGCCATGAAGTTCACCGGTCAGAGGAGCTTCCGGCATTGATGCTTTCTTTTCGTTCGGTGTATAGTGGGTTCCGCATATGACCGGTAAACCGCTTCTCATTCTGTCAGCCTATATTTCCTCACGCCGCCGTTTTTTCATCACGGCCGCCGTCGTCGTCTGTTTCGGCATCCTCGTCTACCTTGCCGT
>CAZGUL010000155.1:0-6861 GCA_964529055.1 uncultured Spirochaetaceae bacterium | reverse complement strand
GGACGGTAACATGATCGTACTTAAATTCGGCGGGACCTCGGTGGGAAGCGCCGAGATGATGGACAAGGCCCTGGACATCACCATTTCCCGGCTCGACAGGGGGCCGGTGCTCGTTTCCTCCGCCATGTCGAAGGTCACCGACTCCCTGCTGAAGCTGACGCACCTTGCAGTGGCGGGCGACGGGGACGGTGCGGTCAAGGTCGCCGAGGAAATCATCAAGCGGCACCTTGCCGTGGCGGAGTCCTTCCTGTCCGGCCGGAACCTGGCGGACGCGGCGGCCCGCATCGGGGAGATGCGGCGCGCCCTCCTGTCCCTGGCCAAGGGCCTGTCCCTGCTGAAGGAGTGCTCGCCCCGGACGAGCGACGCGGTGGTCGCCTTCGGGGAACTGCTGTCGACCACGCTGCTGGCCGCCCGGGCACGGGAGCGGGGCTACGCGGCGGACTTCGTCGACAGCCGGGATTTCATGCGCACCGACGACCGCTTCATGTCGGCGGCCCCGGACATGAGGGAGATAAAAAAACTCGCCCGCCGCAAACTGAAGCCGGCCCCGGGAAAAATCGTCGTCTGCCAGGGCTTCATCGGCTCCACGGCGGACGGGGTCACCACGACCCTGGGCCGGGGCGGCTCGGACTACAGCGCCACCATCATCGGCGCGGCCCTGGGGGCGGAGACGGTTGAAATCTGGACCGACGTCAGCGGCATCCTGACCACCGATCCGCGGCTGATCCCCGGCGCGCGGAGCATCCCGAAAATCAGCTACAGCGAGGCTGCGGAGCTCGCCTACTTCGGCGCGAAGGTGGTGCACCCCTCGTCGATCCAGCCGGCGGTCGAGCTGGGCATCCCCGTGTACGTCAAGAACACCGGCGATCCGGACCACGCGGGCACGGTGATCCTGCCCGACGCGGACGGCCGGGGTCTGCGGGCCATCGCCTTCAAGAAGAACATCACGCTGATCAACGTGGTCTCATCCCGGATGCTGAACGCCTACGGCTTCCTGAGCAGAATCTTCGCGATCTTCGAAAAGTACAGGACCCCGGTGGACCTGGTGGCCACCTCGGAGGTCTCGGTGACGGTGAGCGTGGAGAACACGGCCCACCTGAAGGGCATCGTGAAGGACCTGGAGGAATTCGCCGGCGTGGACGTCCGGAGGAACGGGGCCATCCTCTGCCTGGTCGGCAGGAACGTCTGGGAGGAAGGATCCTTCTTCGTGCGGGTTTTCTCGGCGTTGAAGGACATTCCCGTCAAGCTGATCTCGCTGGGCGCGTCGAACATCAACCTGAGCTTCGTCGTTCCGGAGGAGCACTGCGAATCGGCGGTCACCCACCTTCACCGGGAGTTCTTCGGATGATCCGCCGGACGGCCTCCAGGTTCGCCTCGCAGCGGGGCGAATCGCAGCCGTCCGTGTACATGCGTTCGATCTCGTCCCGGTGGACTTCCAGGACCTTGTGGCGGACGATCTTCAGGGACGAGTTGACCATGCCGTTCGCCTCGGTGAAGGGCTCCTCCAGGATGCGGAACGTGGCGGGCAGCCACTGGGGCGGAAACTTCTTCCCGTAATACGGGTCCCTCCTGAACGCGAAAACCGAAGAGGTGATTTCCTCCAGCACGTCCCGCGGGTCGGAGAGGTAGTGCTCCGCCGCGGCGGCGCGGACGGCGGCTTCGTCCAGGACGACCAGGGCCGATGTGTATTTGCGGTGGTCGTTGTACAACACGATCTGCCGCACCATGGAGGAGGTTACGGTCATGGCCTCCTCGATTTCCTCGGGGGAGTACTTCTCGCCGTCCGACGAGATGAGGAGCGCCTTTTCCCGGCCCACGACGACGAGAAAGCCGTCCTCGTCGATGTAGCCCAGGTCGCCGGTCCTGAGCAGCCCGTCCCGGAGGACCTCCCGGGTGGCTTCCTCGTTCCGGAAATAGCCCTTCATGACGTTGTCGCCCCGGACGCAGATCTCGCCTGTTTCGCCGATGCCCGCCGGGTAGCCGCCGGAGTTCAGGATTTCGCAGGTGACGCCGGGCAGGACCCTCCCCGACGTGCCGAACTTGTGCGCCTTCGGGGTGTTTGACGATATGACGGGCGCGGCCTCGGTGAGCCCGTAACCCTGAAAAACCGGAATGCCCAGGGCGTTGAAGAACTCCTGCTGTTTGATGTCCAAGAGGGCCCCGCCGCCGACGAAGAATTCCAGCCTGTTTCCGAAGCCGGCCCGGATCCGGGAGAATACGAGCTTTTCCGCCAGCCGGTACGGGAAAAAGGCCCGGAACCGGGTCCGGAAGGGCGGGCGGTTGCAGCCGTCCCCGTGGTACAGGATGCCGGCCCCCAGCCCCAGGTGGAAAAGGGCCTTCACGAGCCCCCCCCGCCTGTCGATCTCCGCGAGGATCTTCTTCCGGAAGTTGGCCGTCAGGGAGGGCACCGTCAGCACGAAGACCGGGTTCGTTTCGGCCAGGTTTTCGGGGATGCTGCGGATCATGCCCGCCGCCCCGCCCCGCATGTCGGCGAAATACAGGGAGATGCCCCGCATCAGGGAGCAGAAAATCCCCGTGGTGTGGGCGAAGGAGTGGTCGCAGGGAAGAATCAGCAGGGTCTGGTACTGAAGCGGCGGTATTCTGAAAATGTTCACCGCGTCCAGGCTGTTGGCGTAATAGTTCAGGTGGGTCAGCATGATGCCCTTCGGATTGCCCGTGGTGCCGGAGGTATAGGAAATGGTGACCGTGTCGTCCTCGGCGGCCTCCGCCTCCAGGCGCGCGAGCTCCTCGGCGGAGAAGTTGCGGGAACCCATCTCCAGGCAGTCGGCCAGGATGATGCCCCGGCGCCGGGGGATGCCGCTGCGGGACAGGGTTTCGTAAAAGCGGCCGATGTCTTCGTCCAGAAAGACGATGCCGAACGGGTAGGAGACCCCGGAGGCCGCCTCGGCGGCCTTCTCCAGGGTGATCCCGCCCACGGCGAGGAGTTTCGCCTCCGAGTGGTTCATCCGGAAAACGATTTCCTCCCGCAGGAGCTTCATCGAGAGGGGGACCGAGACGCCCCCGGCCAGCAGGGTTCCGAGCTCGGCGATGATCCACTCGGGGCTGCCCTCGGCAAGGATCGCCACCCGGTCGCCCTTCTTGAGGCCGTGCTGAAGGAGCCAGGCGGCGAAGTGGCGGGACTTTTCGTAGATCTCGGCGTAGGAGAAGGCAAGCCATCCGGCATCGGTCTTTCTGGCCGCGTAGGTCCGGCCGGGAAAGGCCCGCGCCGCATGGGCCAGCGCCGCCGTGATGGTCCGCTTCATTTCGCCTTCTCCGCGAGATGGGCGCGGATGGCCTCCACGACCCAGCGGTGGTCCTCCTCCTGGGTCATGCCGGACACGGTGATGGTCCCCACGGGACCGGTGTTCCTGATGATGATCGGGAAGGCCCCGCCGTGGACCGCGTAATCCGCCTGGGAGACGAAGTACTTCTGCTCCAGCGTCAATTCGTTGCAGCGGAGGAAAATACCCATGTAATAGGAACTTCTGCCGAACCGGGCGACGGTCCTGCTCTTTCTTTTGACCCATTCGTCGTTGTCGGGCCGGGTGCCGTCGAAGGCGTAATGGAAAAGCTGGTGCCCGAAGCGGGTGATGTCGATGGTGATGACCTTTTTTTCCCTCCCGGCCCGCTCCACCAGGGCCATCCCCAGCGCGAGGGCCGTTTCGGAGGAGAATTCCGTGAACTGAAGCTCGTCGTGTTCCCTGTTCAGGGCCTCGAGAAGGTCCGCGAGACGTATATCCATGATGCCGTCAAGTATATACCGGAACGGGGGAAAAGGCCAGAATCGGGATTTTGAAATTTCCTCTCTTTCCCAGCCCCCGGGAAACCGATTATAATCGTGACCAATGAAAAAAAATCCGTCTTCGAACATCGCCGCCGCGCTCCGGAAAAAGTCCGTCGCGGTGGGGTCGGGCAAGGGAGGCGTCGGAAAATCCACCACGGCCCTCAACCTGGCCGTGTTTTACGCCCGCATGGGCATCAAGGTGGGGCTCTGCGACATCGATCCCCTGTCCAACATCGCGACGATCCTCGACCTGGACGAGGAAAGGCTCAAAAAGTCCCGGGAAGACCTGGGCGGAGAGGCGGGAGTCCTGGACGACTACGTCGTTCCCGTTTTCGCCAATCTGGACCTGGTTTTCCCCCGGCCCAAGCTGAAGCGCGGCGAAAGCGCCGGCATGCTGGCCCGCCTTTTCTCCTCCTTCGCCCGGGAAATCCTCGGCCGCTACGATCTTCTGATCCTGGACCTTCCCGCGGGAACAGGACGGGAGGAAAACCTGTCCTTCCTGCCCTTCGCCGGCCATCTCCTGGTGGTGACGAATTCGGAGCCCACGTCCCACGTGTCGGCGGGAGGCTACGTCAAGGCGGCGCTGGAAACCTCTCCGGATATTTCCGTTTACTTCTGGCACAACAAGTACGCCCTCGTCCAGGACAGCGGCTTCAATCCCCGCCAGGTCATCGAAAACTACAACCGCCACGTGAACGAGGACCTCAGGATAGACCGGCGGCGGATGGGCGCCGTCAAGGACATCGCGTTCATCCCCCACGACCCGGCCCTGGACCTGCTGCAGAACGCCCTGTCCCTGGAGGGCAGCGTCCGGCTCAAGCTGCTGGAGGCCTGCGAGGTGTTGCAGAAAAAGCTCCTGTCCGACACGCCCGACGGCCTGGACATGGACGAGAACAGCCGCAACCTGATCAAGCATTACATCTCGCGGCACGGGGAAATTCCCAACGTGGAAGTATACTGCCGCGAGATCGAGGACTACTGCCTGAATTTCTACCGCGGCACCGGCACGCCGGGGATCGGCAAATTCCTGGCCAGGAAAAAAAAGCACGTGCTGTCGGACAAAAACCGCGCGGCGCTGCGGATATGGGTCCACACGCTGAAGAAGAACATGCTCAGGATCCACGCCGTCCGGGCGATCCGGGTGCTGGAGGAGTCGCTGGAGGAGATCAGGGACTCGTCCCGCCTGTTCGGAACCGGAAGGTCTCCGCAGACCGCGAAGAAGATCCACGACCAGATCGTCAAGGTGCTCCGGGAAGGAGAGCGGAGGCAGAAGGACCTGGACGCCTTCGGCCGGAACGTGCTGGGCATCCTTCTCTTCTACTTCGCCCTCTCGAAGATCATGAACGTCCACGCGGTGCAGAACCTGGTGTTCGACTTCGTGCCGAAGCGGAAAAACTCCCGGGGGGCTTTCGTCCGGGACAAGAACCGGCAGATCCATTACCTGGTGGAGAAGGACGAGGAGTACCACGAAAAGTATTTCGCCCTGATCAAGGCGCTGTTCCCGGTCGTCCTGCGGCAGATTTCGGCCCTGGTGGAAACCTTCGGTCTTTCCGGCCTGGTTCTGCGGGTCCCCGGCGGCGGGGAGGCGAACAGGAACGCGTATCTGAAGCTTCTGACGAATTTCGTCCACGACGCGATCCACGCGGGGCTCGGCGTCTTCATCGGCTTCAAATTCAACACCGCGTCGGAATCGATAAAGAAGGGAGCCCGGGACCTTTTGGGCGAGATCGGCGCCGCCGGTCAGGTCTCACTGCCCGCCGACGGGACCTCCCGACGGGTGAGCCAGGCGGAGAAGCCCAGGATGGCCGCGGCGGCGAAGAAAACCGCCCGGTAACCCGCGGCCATCGCCACCGCCGATCCGATGACCGGCCCCATTGCCAGCCCCACGGCGTTCATCGCCGAAGACAGCCCGTACACCGATCCCTGCCTGTCCCGGGCGGCCATCCCCGCGATGAGCGCGTTGATGACGGGTACGGCCATTCCCAGGGCCAGGGCCCCCAGGGTCCGGAAAATCAGGATCGTCCACGGACTTCCGGTGGCCCCCTGGGGCAGGTGCAGGAGTCCGCTGGCGGCGAAGCCGAGAAACAGGACCTTCGCGTAGCCGATCCGGTACGCGAAGCGTCCCATGGAGGCGGCCGTAAGGGCGGACGCGAAGGAGCTCACCCCGATGATGAGGCCCGAAATGGAGCCGACCCGCGCGGCGTCCCGGGCGATGTCCTGGATGTGCAGCGGAAGCACCGGCACGACGATCGAGTTGCCCACCTGGATCAGCGCCGCCAGCACGAGGAGAATCAGGATGCCCCGGTTCTCCCGGAGCGGCCCGACGTCGGGGATGAAGTCCCGCACCCGCAGTCTTTCCGGCCGCAGGGGGAGGAAGGTTTCCTTCACGAAGATGCGGACGATGAAGCCTGCCGCGATCAGCAGCAGCGAGGTGGCGAAAAAGGTGACCCGGTTGCCGAAGGCGTCGGCCATGAAGCCGCCGAGAAACGGTCCCAGCGAGTTGCCGATGAAGATGGAAGTCTGCAGCAGCCCCATCCGGTAGCCCACCTCCTCCTCCGGCACGAGACCCGCCACCATGACCGTCGCCGCGGCCACCGTTCCCGTCACCGCGCCCTGGATGATCCTCAGCACCAGGACCTGGGACGCGTCGGTGGCGAAACCGATCAGGAAAATGACGAGTCCCCCGCCGAACATGGACCGCAGCAGCATGGGCCGGCGGCCGTAGGAGTCCGCGAGCCTGCCCCAGACCGGGGCCATGACCGCCAGCGACAGGGACGATGTGGAATTGATGAGGCCCACCCAGAATTTCAGGGCCGCCGGGTCCCGGACTCCCAGGTCCTGCAGGAAAAAGGGCAGCATGGGAGTGGACGTGCCGAAGCCGGCGATGGCCAGGAGCTCGGCCGTAAAAATCGCGTAGAAGCTCTTCTTCCAGGGGGGCATGCGGCCATTCTATGAGAAAGGCCGAAAAAATCAAGCCTGAGGCGGAACGGTGAACCGGCGTTTCGTTGACCAGGACCGACGGTGATGCGCTCCGGTGCCTCCGTCCGCCCTACAGCAGCTCCGCCGCGAGCTCGGCC
>CAZGUL010000154.1:0-6915 GCA_964529055.1 uncultured Spirochaetaceae bacterium | reverse complement strand
CCCTCGCGGCTCTTCATCTTGGCCGGGGTGACCGGCCCTTCTAGATCGCGGCCGCGAGTCGCAAATACAAAGGCCGCCCGGTTTTCCGGGCGGCCTTTTCATTTCAGGACGGTTCTTCGCGCCGGACGGCCGTTTCAGCTTTTCCAGAATGAGGGAGTCAGCAGCACCAGGACGGAGTAGATTTCGAGCCGCCCGATCAGCATGGCGAAACTCAACGTCCAGGTGATGAAATCGGGCAGCGCGCCGTAACTGAAATCGGGTCCCAGAGTTCCGAAACCGGCCCCCGTATTCCCGACGCACGCTATGGAAATCGCGATGGACGTCATCAGATTGAACCCGCCCAGCGTGACGATAAACGCAACGATGATGAAAATCACCAGATAAAGAAAAACCAGGGAGGAGCAATCGTAAATTATATTCTTCCTCAAATATTTTTCGTTGAGGAAAATGCTGAAAACGCCCCGGGGCCGGATCAGATATTTCATTTCGTTCAGCGCCATCTTCACCATTGTTACGATTCTTATGACCTTGATTCCGCCTCCCGAGGAGCCTGAACACCCGCCGATAAACAGCAGAATGAACAGGATGAATTGGGAGAAATACGGCCAGGCGCGGTAATCGGCGATGCTGAATCCCGTGGTGGATAAAATCGACGTCACCTGGAAAATTCCAAATCGCAGGCTTTCTCCCGCGCTCTTCAGGGTTCCTTTGGCAAACAGATTATAAGTGACGACGATAGTCCCCGCAAAAAAGATACCCAGATACACTTTCAATTCCGTATCTTTGAAAACTTCTCCGAATCTCCCGGCAAGCAATTTATACTGCAGCTGGAAATTTATTCCCGACAGAAGCATGAAAAACGTCACAACCAGGTCGATGTGGACCGTATTATACGACCGTATTGTCTGATTCATGTCGCCGCTTCCGCCGCTCGAAATGGTCACGAATGCGATGTTGACCGCATCGAACAGGTTCATTCCTCCCAGCAGCAGAAGAAGAATTTGCGTCACCGTGAAGACGAAATAGACTCCCCACAGGATTTTCGCGGTCCCCGACGATTTTGCGGTAATCTTCATCACCTCATGGCCGGGCACCTCGGCCTTCATCAGGTTCAGACCGCCGAAACCGAGAAAGGGGAAAATCGCGACCGTCAGGACGACCATGCCCATCCCGCCGATCCAATGCGTCATGGACTGCCAGAAAATGATTGAACGCGGGATGGGGGAGGTGTCCGGTATCAGCGACAGTCCCGTCGTCGTGAGACCCGCCATTGATTCGAAGAACGCGTCCGTGAACCTCGGTATGCTGCCGGAAATCAGATAGGGAAGGGCCCCCATGGAGGACGCCAGAAGCCAGGTGACCGTAACCAGCAGAAAACCGTGCTTCATGGAAAGGTGGGGGACCTTTTCTTTCCGCGTCAGGATCGACATGAGAAAAAAGAAGAGAACGCTCAAGCCGATGGGGACCAGAAAAGCCGCGTAACTGCGGGCCGGCTCCCCGTAAAGAAACGCCGTAAAAACGGCCGAAGACATGAAAACCGCGAGAATCATCAGAATCAGGGAGGCGAGTTTCAGAATCGCTTTGACTTGCATAGCGTAATTTTTCCCGCTTTAATTAGTTTTATTATCGATCGACGGGCCGCAGTGTATCCGGGGCCCGATCGTCGTCATTTCCTCCAGAAAGTCGGTGTCAGCAGCACCACCACCGTGTAAACTTCGAGACGACCGACCAGCATCGCGAAGCTCAAAACCCATTTGATGTAATCGGGGAAAAGGCTGTAGTTGAATACGGGACCCACTTTGCCGAAACCCGGACCGATGTTTCCCAGGCACGCGATGGTGCCGCCCACGGAGGTGATAATATCGTAACCGCCGCTGGAGACGAACACGACGACGATGAAGAACACGACGAAATACAGAAAGACCAGCGCCGCGATGTCGTACACTATGTTCTTCTTCAGATACTGTCCGTTGACGAAAATGCCGAATACACCCCGGGGATGCATGAGATACTTCATCTCGGTGAAAGACATCTTGAGCAGGGTAAGGATCCGAATGACTTTGATGCCGCCTCCGGTGGATCCGGCGCAGCCGCCGATGAACATGAGAATAAAAATGATGGTCTGGGACAGGTTCGACCAGATTGCGTAGTCGGCCGTGACGAACCCGGTGGTTGTCAGTATGGAGGCGGCCTGGAAGCTGGCGAAGCGAAAACTCTTGCCGAAATTGCCGTAGTTCCTGCCGTTCAGGTCCCAGGCTATTGCGAGGCTGGCGAAAAGAAAAATCGCCAGGTAAACCTTCAGTTCCGAATCCTTCAGCACGTCCCGGATCCTGCCGGTCAGAAGTTTGAAGTGCAGCGAAAAGTTCATTCCCGCCAGCACCATGAAAACAGTGATAACCGCGTCGATGAAGGCGGAATTGTAGTAGGCAACACTGGTGTTTTTCGTCGAGAAACCGCCCGTAGCGAGGGTTGCGAACGAATGATTGACCGCGTCGAACCAGTCCATCCCGCCGAACATGAGAAGAACGATTTCCACCACCGTGAAGCCCAGATAAATGAGCCAGAGCACCTTCGCCGTTCCCGCCACCCGGGGTGTGATCTTGTCGACGGACGGACCGGGAGCTTCGGCCTCCATAAGATGGAGTCCCCCAAAACCGAGCAGCGGAAAAATCGCCACGGTAAGGACCACGATGCCCATTCCTCCGAGCCAGTGCGTGGTGGATCTCCATAACAGAATCGACTTCGGCAGAGTCTCGATTTCGGTTAGAATCGAGGCCCCGGTGGTGGTGAAACCCGACATGGTCTCGAAAAAACTGTTCGTGTAAGTCGGGATGGCGCCGGACAGAAAAAACGGCATAGCCCCCAGAGCGGAAGCGCTTATCCACGCCAGGGTCACGAAGAGAAACCCGCTCTTCGGGGAAAGGGAGGACTCCTCCTGGTCCCAGAAAAAAAGCCGCATGATCATGAAAAAAACGCATGCCGCCGCGACGGGAATGAAAAAGGCGCGGATGGTCCCGGGAGTTTCCGCGTACAGTATTCCGACCGCGATCGAGACGCAGAGAAAAACCGAGATGATCAGAAGCAGGACCGAGAGGAGCTTGAAAATCATCCTATACTTCATGACTGTTCTCGAAAACATCCTCGAGTTTGGAAACGGCGTCCTTCTTTACGATGATGCCGATCTGGTCGCCGCCGAACAGCACCGTGGAGCCGGAAGGAATGATGTTTTCCTCGTTCCGGATCACGAAAATTATCAGGGCCCCTTTGGGGATACCGATATCCTGTATTTTCTTTCCCGCGGGTTTTGAGTCCTCGTGGATTTTCAGCTCAACGAGATCGATGTCGTCCTCGTAAAAAGTGTGGAGCGTCTTGATGTGAGCCTTCCGCACGATGTTCAGCACGGTGTTCACCACCGCCGTTTTGAGATTGACAAGCACATCCACTTCCATTTTGGATGCCAGTTTGGCGTAGTTGTTGTTGAGCACCAGGGCCAGGGATTTCTTCGCTCCCAGATGTTTCGCCATCATGGCTGTGATGATGTTCAGGCTCTGATGTTCCGTCACCGTGAGAACGAGGTCGAAATCGGAGAACTGCTCCTGTTCCATCGCCCCTTCTTCGGCCACGTCCCGGTTGAGGACCGTGATGCCGGGGAAATTCTGGGAGAAATATTTGGCAATGTCCTTCGAGTTTTCCACGAGGGTTATCTGGCGGTTTCCCGTCCGCATAAGCGACGTAAGAAAGGATTTGAATGATGTGCTGCGGGTGTTTTTTTCGTTCTGAAGCGACCGGATGATGTATTCGGCGATCCTGTTGCCGCCGACAATGCCGATTTTTCTGATTTCATGCTTCATCATCTTCTGGGACCCCAGGATATCATCGAGTGTTTCCGGGCTGCCGAGAAAATACATGAGGTCCTTTTCCTCGACGATCAGATCACCCGAGGGAATGATGAGGGTCCCGCCGCGTACCAGCGCGGGAATGAGGAAATCCAGTCGGATTTCCTTGCGAAGGTTGATGAGGGTTTTCCCGATAAAGGATGATCCTGCGTTAACCGGATATGCCCGCAGCTGCAGTTTGTCCTTTTTCAGCGTGAAAACGTCCTGGACGACGCCCTCGTCGATGGCCCGGACTATCGTATCGGCCGCCTCGACCTCGGGGTTGATGAGGTAATCGATTCCCATGAAGGCGGGTCGCGTAATGCTGAGCGACCCGTAATACGGATTTTTTACCCGGGCAATGGTTTTCGGTTTGGGGTATTCGGCGGAAACCATGCTGCAGCTCACCATGTTGACTTCATCGGAACCCGTAAGGGCGATGAAATAATCGCAGTCCCCCACTCCCGCTTTTTTCAGGACATCAAGCCTGCTGCCGTCATCGTTGACGATCATGCAGTCAAGGCTGTTCGTCACGATTCGCGAGATTTCCTGGTTCTTCTCGATGAGAACGACATCCTTGTCTTCCTCCCCGAGTTTTTTTGCCACATGGGTGCCTACGACTCCCGCTCCGACGATGACGATCTTCATGTCTCCCATCCTGTCTTTATTCCATGTTAGAGGCGATTAATACTATCATAAGAGCGCATTAATGGGAAATACCCGCCCTTCAGGATGAATGGTGAAATGCCGCGCATGCCGGCCCCGACGTGATTTTGACAATTAAATTCCTTCGACCTATAATTAAAGTATCCGGCGTTGCCGGAAGCAGGCTGAGCAGGAATCGTGATTGATGACGCCTGTTTTATACTGCAGCCAAACGAAGGTTCCTGCCCGGTTCTAACGTTGTACCGGGTGGAACAGCATGGTTCAGAAATTTTTCCGACACGAGTATTTCCTTCGTCTGCCGGTATTTGCCTTACACCTCAGGACGGCGGACTCCGTCGGGCCCCCTCCCCGTGCCGGCGCATCGAGCGTGCCGGGCAAAACCAGACCTCCTCCGATGTAAAGCGGAAGGCCGGCGGTTCCCCTGATAAGCGTCGAAGTATTCGTCGGCGACTACCAGTACTCGGAACTGACGAATTACTACGGCGACTACGAAATCGAGCTGCCCGCGGGCACCTGGACGATAAAATTCGTCAAGGCCGGCTTTGAGATGTCAGGATCCGCACCGACCGTGACCGTCGGGCCCGACAACCCGCGGGTGGAGCTTGACATGCAGATGTCCCGCGTCGTCGTTCCTCCTGCCGGGATCAACCTGACGGGGTACTGGGATTTTTACAGAACGGAAGACGGCGAAGTTCACGGACCCGATCTGGACTGCATTCTGCAGGAGGGTTCCCACCTGAAGATGCGATGGCTGTCCGGAACGATCACGGGTTCAGATGTCGTTTTGGGAGGCTGGCTGGAGGATTGGGACATCTTATATTACGTCGAAGTTGTCGGCACGGTGTCAGCGGACGGAAATAAAGTGGAGGGCACCGGTACGATAGACGGCGTTCCAGTGATAGAAAATTTCACAATGATCCGACCCAGCACCATGTCGTTCGGCGATCTGGAAGTTCTCGGCACGTTCGACGGACTGCCGCAATTAATCGTTAACGACAATCACGCCATTGCATCGGGAGCAGGCGACATGGGCGACAGGTTTCAGATCATGTATCTGAATCATGATTTTGATTTGCGCCTTGTTTTCTACTTCGGTGAGTATACCATTGGTGTTCCTGTGCCGGCGGGAATCGGGATCAATCAGTGGACCCTGTATGAAGAAGGCATGCCGGAACAGAAACTCATCGATGAATCAAGTTCGACATCGGCAACGTTGACGCTTCACACCTTCGACGGGACGCGCGCTTCAGGCGAGTTTACCGCAACGTATCCCAACGGAACCCTTTCCGGCAGCTTCGACGTGCCTCTTATTGACATCGAGTTTTAGCATCAAACGTTTTCGGCAATAAGGCCGGATGAGCCTGCCCGGCGGCCGGCCTTTTCCCGGTGCTTAAGATCCATCGCTTATAAAATAAAAAGCCTCATCGAGGATCCGCTCCGCTAAAAGTCCGGAGCGGACGGGGAGATTTCCGCCCTGCGTCAATCTCCCGGCCCAGGGGTCGTCGCCAGGGGTTTTGCCGCTGTTCGCGACCGACAGGGACGTATTGTACTTTACTCGCTTTCTGACGCTTATAAAATAAAAAGCCTGGCGACGATCCGCTCCGCTAAAAGTCCGGAGCGGACGGGGAGATTTCCGCCCTGCGGCAATCTCCCGGCCCAGGGGTCGTCGCCAGGCCCGGGACGGCTGCGTGCGGCAGTGTTTACGGTATCGCGGTTGGAACGCTGCTTTGCGCTTATAAAATAAAAAGCCTGGCGACGACCTACTCTCCCACCCCATGACAGGGCAGTACCATCGGCGCTGAAGAGCTTAACTTCCGTGTTCGGAATGGGAACGGGTGGAACCTCTTCGCTATGATCACCAGGCTACAATCAACATATTCACACTGCAGGGGGGCCGGGCCGGGGGCGTGGCCTCCTGCGGGAGAGACGGGAGAGGGAGAAAAGAGGGAAGAGCATGCGCTTATTCGAGCTTCCGCTGCGGCGGCTCTCCTCCGGTACTTCTTCCGGGGTTTTCCTCCGGAAAGATGAACGGAAAATATGGTCAAGCCTCACGGAAAATTAGTACTGGTCGGCTGAACGTGTTACCACGCTTAGACCTCCAGCCTATCAACGAGCTCATCTCGCTCGTTCCTTCAGGGCGCTTATGCGCCAGGGATGGCTCATCTCGAGGGGGGCTTCCCACTTAGATGCCTTCAGCGGTTATCCCGTCCGAACTTGGCTACCCGGCGCTTACCCTTGGCAGGATAACCGGTACACCAGAGGTTCGTCCACTCCGGTCCTCTCGTACTAAGAGCAGATCCTCTCAACCATCCAACGCCTGTGGCAGATAGGGACCGAACTGTCTCGCGACGTTCTGAACCCAGCTCACGTACCG
>CAZGUL010000153.1:0-6916 GCA_964529055.1 uncultured Spirochaetaceae bacterium | reverse complement strand
CCTCCCGTGTTGCTGACGATCGGAATGGCCCCGTAGCGCAGGGAGTACAGCTGGTTGAGGCCGCAGGGCTCGTAGATGCTGGGCATCAGGAAGAAGTCGGACCCGGCCTCGATGAGGTGGGCCAGGGAATTGTTGAACTGGAGAATGACCTTCAGGTTCGGAAGTTTCCACGCCAGCCGGGCGAGCTCCTCCTCGTACGCCGCGTCGCCGGTCCCCAGGATCACCATCTGAATTTCCAGGTCCCGGCAGATCGAGAACAGGTTTCCCTTCGCCGGAGCGAGGAGAACGCCGAAGCCCTTCTGTTCCGCCAGCCGGCTCACCATGCCGAAGAGCGGCCGGTCGTCCTCGTCCGGCAGGCCGACTTCCATCCGAAGCAGGGATTTGAGTTTCGCCTTGTTCTGCAGGTTCCGGGCCGAGTAGTGATGGGGCAGCAGGGGGTCGGTTTCCGGATCCCAGCTGTGGTAATCGATGCCGTTCAGGATCCCGGTGAAACGGTCGCGCTTCTCCCGGAGAAGGCCGTCCATGCCGTAGCCGTGCTCCGGCCGCATGACCTCCCGGGCGTAACCGGGGGAAACGGTGGTGATCGCGTCGGCGTTCTTGATTCCGCTCTGCAGAAGGTTGATCTTGTCGTAGAACTCGAAGCCCGAACCGTGAAAATGCTCCCAGGAAAGGCCGATGTGGACCATGTCCTCCTTCGGCAGGATGCCCTGGTAGCCGATGTTGTGGATCGTGAAGATCCCCGCGGTGGCCGCGAAATCGGTGTTTCGCTCGAGGGTTTTCAGATACACGTTGCACAGGGCGGACGGCCAGTCGTGGCTGTGCATGACATCGGGTATCCAGCCGAGATGACGGCAGAGCTGGAAGGCGGCCCGGGAAAACAGGGCGAACCTCGCGGCGTTGTCCGCGAAAAACGGCTCGGACCGGGTTCCGTAAATCCCGTCCCGCCCGTAGGACGCCTCGTGATCGAGGAAGTAGACCGGGACATCGGAGCGGGACAGCCGCCCTTCGTATATTCCCGTCCATACCTCCCGGGTCCCCACAGGAACGCCCAGCGGGGACGGCATGCGGGAGAGTTTTTCCTTTGCCACGTCGATGAAGTAATACCGGGGCAGAAAAAGACGGACATCGTGACCCATCCGGGACAGTTCCATCGCCAGGGACGACACGGCGTCGCCCAGGCCGCCGGCCTTCGCGAACGGAGCTGCCTCGCTGGTCACCATGAGAATTTTTAAAGAACCCTCGGGTTTTCCCATACAACGTCCTTTTCCGTGTTTGTCTTAAAAATAACTGATTCTGTAATTTCCCGCAATGCCGAAACCGCAGCGGTCGTACAGGCGGATCGCCGGGACGTTCGCCTTCTTGACGAACAGGCAGGCGCCCTTGCCGCCGGCGAAAATATGAAAAAGAAGCCCCTCGATGACGTGGAAGCCCGCGCCCCGGTTCCTGAATTCGGGAACCGTGAATACCCCTCCGATCTGATCGTAACCCAGGCCGCGGGCGTTCGTTCCGCCCTTCGCCACAACGCGGCCGCGGTGTTCGGCGAGCACGACGATCTGCGACGCCAGGGTGTTCTTCAGTTCCGCCCGGGTGCGGCCGGAATCGAACATGTCCTGCCGGACGAGAACCTCCTCCCGCTCGTAGGCCTCCTGGAGGGGAAGGAGGGCGTCCAGGTCCCCCGGCACAGCCCGCCGGACGGAGAACTCCGCCGATCCCGCAGGAGGGACGGGGGACGGGGGGCGGCAATGGGTCATGAGATTGTAGTCGATGCGGATCTCCGGCCGGAGATCGAGAACGGAACAGAACGCATCACAGTAATCCGCCATTCCCATCAGGGATGCGGCGGCGCCGCCGGCCTTGAAGAAAATGTCCGCCAGACCCCGCCCGCCTTCGTCCCCGGCGGCGGAGTATCCCGGCAGATAGGGTATAAGAAGCCCGTGGCGGGACATGTACACCGCCTGGGCCGGACGCCCTTCCACGAGATTGACGGCGATTCTGCCGGTCCCGGCGGAAAACCCCTCCCTTCCGACCGCCCGGAGGCGGCTCGTCAGGTTGACGCATTCCCATTCCCGGGGACGGAGGAAGGCGGCCAGCGCCGGAGCGTCTTCGGGGCGGGCGAACTTCCAGCTCACGGCGGCGGGCCCGCCGGCCCCAGTTCGACCGGCAGCCTGCCCTGGGGGGGGAAATCCCCGCGCAGTACGGCGAAACCGGCCCGGAAGGATTCGGAGCTCCAGCCGTAGGCCGCGATGGACGCCGATACCCAGGGAAGCTCCGCCAGATAGACCGGGGTCAGAATCGAAAACACGATGATCCGGCCGGGAAAATCGCGGATTTCCTGCAGAACTTCCAGGCTGTTGGGATTCGACAGGCAGAAAACGATGGTGTCGTAATTCCGGGCGGTTCTCCTGAACGCCTCCCTCTCCTCCGGCCGGGATGAATAAAAGGGATTGTAGGAGAAATAGAACTCGCCGGCCCCGGGATAGCGTTCCCTGCCGTGGGCGAGAAAGGCCCGGTGCTGGCCCGCCAGCAGGACCCTCTCCCCGGGCCGCGGAACGAAGGGAATCGCGTTTCCGTCGTTTTTCACCAGCGTGATGCTCCTGCAGGCCTGATCGAAGAAAAAAGCCCTGCTTTCGTCGGTGGGAATGGAAGCCATGGCGGCCCGGTCGGACCTCGGCGGGGCGGGCGTTCCGTTTTTCAGGTACTCGATCTTCGTTTTCAGAATGCGCCGGACCGCCTCCCGGATATGGGCCCGGAAGGCTTCGTCCCTCCGGTACCGGGACAGAACCGTACGCCAGATGATGTCGTCGATTTCCGGCGTTTTCGAAAGCATTATCATGTCGTTGCCCGCCGCGAGGGCCTCGACGCAGATTTCGTGAAACGGAAGGCCGTTCCTCTGCGCCCCGGTCATGTACAGGTCGTCGGTCATCAGGATCCCCGTGAAGCCCAACTGCTCCCGGAGGACCTTCCGGGAAAAGAACGGGCTCAGGGAAGCGGGCTTCCTGTCTCCCGTTACGGCGGGAAAGCTCAGGTGCCCGGAAAGGATGGCGGGTATTTTCTCCGAAATGAGGAGACGGTACGGCAGGAGGTCCCGCTTCCACAGATCGTCGAGGCTGTCCTGCAGGGTCGGCAGGACGCCGTGGGAATCCCCCTCCGCGTTGCCGTGGCCGGGAAAATGCTTCGCGGTGCTGATGACCCCCGCCTTCGCCATTCCCTTGTAGAACGCCGTCGCCAGGGTTCCGGTCAGGACCGGGTCGGACGCGAAGGCCCGGGGGCCGATGACATGGGCCTGGGGGTTGGTATAGACATCCACGGTGGGTGCGAAATTCATGTTGATCCCCAGGGCCTTGATTTCCTGGCCGATGTGATAGCCGGAAAGATACGCGTCGTAGGGGATGGCGGACGCGCCGATGGCCAGGTTTCCCGGCGTCACCGACGTGGCGCCTTTTATGTGACGCACCCAGCCGCCTTCCTGGTCCGTCGCGACGAAAAGGGGAATCCCGTGCCGCGTTCCGAAGGCAGCTCTCTGCATCCGGTCGATGCTGTCCGCGAGAACGGTGAGATTTTCCGCGTTCCAGCCGAAGATCTTGACTCCCCCGATGTTGCGGGTGCGTATCCATTCCATCAGCTCCGGGGTCGGAACTTCCGAGGAGTAGCCGACGAGGAACACCTGGCCCAGGATCTCCTCGTCGGTCATGGAGGCCAGAAGCGCGTCCACGGTCTCCTCCGCCGGGACGGCCCGCCAGAAAAGGGGCGGCTCCCCGCAGGCGGCGGGGGGACGGAGGAGGGCGGCGGCAAGAAGGAACAGCGCCGCGGGGGAAAGGATTTTTTTCATGCCCCGGAGGTCCCGTTACAGATACGCTTCTCCCAGGATGTCGTCGATGTACTGGGCGGCGGAATGGGCCGCGATGGCGCCTTCCCCGGCGGCGACAACGAGCTGGCGGAAGGGCGTCGCACGCACGTCTCCGGCGCAGAAAAGTCCGGGAACGGAGGTCTGCATCCTCTGGTCGGTGATTATGTAGCCGCCCTCGTCCTTCGGGAGGTCGGGAACGATGCCCGTGTTGGGAATGGAGCCGACGAAAATAAACACCGCGTTCATCTCCTCGTCGTGGGTTTCTCCGGTGGAGACGTTTTTCAGGGTGACCTTGCCGACCTTCTCGATTCCCATCGGGGTCTTGACGCCGTGGATTTTCTCGACCACCGTATTGAACCGGACGTCGATGTTCTTGCTGTGCAGGACCCGGTCGGCAAGGCTTTTCTGGGCCCGGAAGCGGTCCCTGCGGTGCACCATCACGAGCTTGTCCGTCAGCTTCGCCAGGAACATGGCCTCGTCGCAGGCCGCGTCACCGCCGCCCACGACGAGAATTTTCTGGTTCTTGAAGAAGGGGCCGTCGCAGGTGGCGCAGTAGGATATCCCCCGGCCGGCAAGCTCCTTTTCTCCGGGAACGTCCAGGTGCCGGTGCTGGGCTCCCGTGGCCAGGACCACCGCGTAGGCGGTCCGGGGTCCTTTCGTTGTATCCACCGTGAAGATCTTGCCCTCTTATTTCAGGGACCTCACCGAGGCGATGAGGAATTCGGCGCCGAAATTGCGGGCCTGCTCCTCGAATTTCTGGGTGAAGACGAATCCGCTCACCGGTTCGGGATAGCCGGGGTAGTTTTCCAGGCCTTCGATGACCAGGGCCTGGCCGCCCAGGGCGGTTTCCTCGATCAGCAGCGTTTTCAGATTAGCCCGGGCGCCGTACTGCGCCGCCGTGAGTCCTGCGCCGCCCCCTCCGATGATGATGAGATCCTTGTCGGGTTTCATGAATTATCCTCCGCAATTTCTATATAAAGATGATGTAATATACAAAAAATATCGCTCCTGGGGAATTCTACCATATTTCCACCTCACGCTCAATCCGATTCGTTTTAATTTACCTTTCCGACCCGCCGATAATCTTTACATGGATGGAATTGCGCACACCCTGAAAGACCTGGAAGCCTCGATGTTCCGGGAAGCGGAAAAACTGGAAAAAATGGCGGTGGCGGAAGACTCCCTGCGCGCCTGCGTGCTGGACCGGGACTGGCTCCGCCTGGATGAAATCATCAGGAGCGTGAAAACGTTGAGCCACGAAATCGCGGAAACCGAAAAAATCCGCAGCCGGCTGTACCAGGAGGCCCGCAGCCGCATCGGCGCCGCCCCGGACGAGGGCTTTTACGAGTTTCTCGCCCGCCTTCCCGAGAATCTGCGGGGCGGCCTCGCGGACCTGCACCGGCGGCTGAAGACCGCCGTGGGACGGGTGCAGGGCCTCTCCGGCGGCATCGACGCGTACATCCGCTCCACCCTGAACACCATGGGAAAAATACTCGAGGAACTTTATCCGTCCCGCCGGCTGCGGATGTACACCCGCACCGGGGCGGCCCGCGGCGCCGACCACCCCCTGGTGGTCAGCCACAGTCTCTAGGAGGAATTCATGCAGTCCACTTTTTCCGGCATAGAACTCGGCAAACGGGGCCTGGTAGCCCACACCCAGGGGCTCCAGACCACGGGCCATAACCTGAGCAACGCGTCCACCGAAGGCTACTCACGCCAGCGGGTGGAGATGAAACCCACGGACCCGCTCTATAATCCGGGGCTCACCCGGGAGGAAACCCCCGGCCAGATCGGCCAGGGTACCGACGTGGCGAAAGTCGAGCGCATCCGGGACGAGATTCTGGAAGGCCGCATCGTCGCCCAGGCGGAGGGGGAGGGGTACTGGACCGCCCGGGACAAGTACCTGGCCATGCTCGAAAAAGTCTACAACGAACCGTCGGACGTCTCCGTCCGGTCCCAGATGGACCAGTTCTGGAGCGGCTGGCAGGAACTGTCCCTCCATCCCGCGGAGATGGCAAGCCGAAGCGCGGTCCTGGAAAGGGGCAGGTCCCTCATCGACGCCATCCACGAACGGTACTACGGCCTGAAGCGCACCCGTGACATGGTCGAGGAGGACATAACCGTCACCGTGGGCGAGATCAACGCCCTGACGTCGGACATCGCGGCCCTGAACGAGAGGATCCTGAAGGTGAAGGCCATGGGCGACAACCCGAACGATCTCCAGGACCGCCGGGACCTTCTGGTGAACAGGCTGTCGGGGATCATCAACATAACCGTGGACAAGCGGGACCCCGACGAATTCGTCATCCACACCTCGGGCTTCCATATCGTGCAGGGCAGGAATTTCCGCTCCCTCGGGACCGAAGGCAACCCGGACAACGACGGCTACGTCCGCGTTTTCTGGGATCGGGGCGGAGAGGACTACCAGGTCCGGGGCGGCAGGCTCGCGGCGCTGCTGGAGCTCCGGGACGGGGACCTCCGGTCGGAGATCCAGGACCTGGACATGATGACCGTCAACTTCGTCGACCTGGTCAACGAAATCCATCGGACCGCCTACGGCCTCAACGAAAAAACCGGGAACGATTTCTTCGTCGAATACCCGGCGATCAACAACCTGTCGGGAAACTACGACCGGGACGGCGACGGGGCCTACGACGCGTCCTACATCTTCCGGGTGAGTGGAGGGAACACCCTGCCGCCCCGGGAGCCGGTCGGCCTCGCGGGAGAAATGGTCTTTTCCGGCTCCCGGGGAGACGTGCGGATCCCCTATTTCCCCGCCGACACCGTGGAGGACATCGTCGCGCGGATCAACAACTCCGAGGCGGAAATCTCCGCCCGGCTGGGCCGGGATGGGCGGCTCAGCCTGAAGGCGGGCCCGTCGGAAGACCCGGCCTTTCCGGACTTCGTGATCCGCAGGATGGAGGATTCGGGCCAGTTCCTGACGGGCTACGCCGGCATCCTGGTCGCCTCCGGCCCCGCAGGCGCCTACGACTGGGGCGGTCCCGACGCCGTGCTGTCCCTCCGGGGAGGCGAGCTGCGCTACGCGGTGGCGCCTCTCGCGCATCCGTC
>CAZGUL010000152.1:2253-6921 GCA_964529055.1 uncultured Spirochaetaceae bacterium | reverse complement strand
TTCGTTTCCCGCTTGTTTGTCAAATATATCGGCAGAAACCCCCTGTGTTTCAAGCTCTTAATATATACTACTCCGATCTTGACTTTTCCACCATATGGACGATAATTACGCTGGCCGTATGAAGAAATTTTTGCCGGTCCTTTCGCTGTTTCTCGTTTCCCTGTCTCCCCTCTTCCCCGAGCCGGGCGATCTTTTCGACAAGGCCGTGGATTTCTCCCTGGACCTGAAAGGCATCGACGCCCTCGTCAAGAACCCGGCTTTCACCCCGTCGCAGGTGTCCCGGGCCGTCGTCTTCGACGGGTCCATCGCGTCCATCACGGTGCTGGAGCCGGAACCCGGGAATTTCCTCGCCGAACTCGAGGTGATCGGGGGCGAATGGAAATCCCTGGAATCGGTTTCCCTGTACCGGGTCTACGTGTACGTTCAGGGTCCGGAATTCGCCGCCAGGCTTCCCCGCCGGGCTCCCGCCGAAGGGTCGAAAGACATCATCGGGCTCAACAATCACGCCCTGGTCGTCGGCGGCATCGCGGACGTGTACACCGACGAAAAAGGAGACCGCTTCGCGGTGATCCTCGCCCGGCACATCCGCATCATTCCGTGATCCTTATTCAAACTGTATGTATTCCTGCCCGATTTTTTCCTCCCCGCAGAGGGTGTACGCCCTGCTTATGACGTTCTTCAGTTCCCTGACGTTTCCCGGCCAGGAATAATTCATCAGTTTGCGGAAACTCGCCGGGGCGAGATACCTGTCCGTTCCGTTCCGGCCGCGGAGTTCCCGCAGGAATAAAAAGCACAGCGACGGAATGTCCTCCCGTCTTTCCCGGAGGGGCGGAATGGATATCCGCAGGACGTTGAGGCGGTAATACAGATCGCTCCGGAACGCGCCGCTCCGCAGCGACAGACGCAGGTCCCGGTTCGTGGCGGCGACGAGCCTCACATCCACGGACGCCGCCCGGTTCGAGCCGAGACGCGTGATCTTCTTGTCTTCCAGAACACGGAGAATTTTGACCTGCTGCGGGGGCGACAGTTCGCCTATTTCATCGAGGAAAAGCGTTCCGCCGTCGGAACTTTCGAAGAACCCCGGCCTCGTGGTGGCGCCCGTGAAAGCCCCCCTGTCGCTGCCGAACATCTCCGACTCGAACAGCGTTTCCGGAACGGCGCCGCAGTTGACCGCGTGGAACGGTCCCGCGGCCCGGGGTGAGGCCCGGTGCAGGGCCCTGGCCACGACCTCCTTTCCGGTTCCGCTTTCCCCCGTTATCAGCACCGTTTCGTCCGCCGCCGCATAGGAGCGTATCTGGTTCCTGATCGTCCGCAGACCCGCGGAATCCCCGACGAGAAGATCGGCGGTCTCCGGCGCCGGCGACCGGGATGCCTCGCCGCGGGGTCCGCGGGCCGTGAGGTGCTTGCGGATCGTCAGCATCAGGTCGCGGGACCGATACGGCTTGACGATGAACTCGTCCGCGCCGGCCTTTATCGCCTCGACGACCAGATCCGTGTCGCTGTACCCCGTCACCATGAAATAAACGGGCCGGAACGGCGCCGCACCGAGACACCTCAGGACTTCGATCCCGTTCATGTCGGGCAGACGGATATCCAGCAGCACGAGGTCGGGTTTTTCGCCCTGGATCGTCGAAAGGGCTTCGCTGCCGGTGAAGCAGGACAGGAGCCGGAACTCCGACGGGAGGACCATCGCGAGCAGGGCGTGATCTTTGGGCTCATCATCTACAAGCAGGATCTTCCACATGGCCGCGATCCAAAAAGTAAAATACTTTTTCACACACAGTATCGCGGATGGCGGCGGGAAATGCAAATTTTCCGGGGGGTTTCAGGCTTTGCGGATCCGGTAAATCAGGAGGAGAAGGCCGTAATACGCGTACACGAAGCCGCGCAGGACCCTCCAGGGGTGCCTCGCCAGTTCGGGCAGAAACTCGCGGCCCTTCCGGAAAGCCTCGCGGGACACCTTCTTTCGTTTGCCGGAAACGATATCCATGACGGCGGCGCTGTAGAGAAAGACGCCCCGGGGGAATTCCTTCCTGTTCCGGTAAATCCATTTGTCCTTTCCCCGCACTCCGGAGCCGACGAGCACGAAATCGGGGGAAGACTTTTTTATTGCCGTCAGGATGTTCCGCTCCATCGGTTTCGGGTACCGTCCGGTGTAGCGTCCGACGATCTTCACTCCCGGAAAGGTCTGCCGCAGGTTCTGCTCCGCGTTCTGCAGGTTTTTCCGGTCCGTTCCGAGGAGGTACGCGGACCTCCCCCGCGTTTCCAGGGCCCCGAGGAACCGGATGACGAAATCGAAGGGCATGTAGCGGGCGGGAACGGTTTTCCGCAGAAAACGGGCCCCCATGAGGATGCCCCGGGAAACGGGGACAACCAGGGAAGCCCTTTCCACGCAGAGCCGGAAATCCTTGTCCCGCCGGGCGCGCATGAGGTCCCACAGGGACAGGAAGATTATCTGATGGAATTCGGCATCCACGGCAAGGGAGAGAGCGACGCTCTCGAAATCCTCCTCCCTCAGGTCGTTTACAGGAATGCCCGCCACACGAATTCTATTCACCGCCGGCGTCACCGCGCGAGTTTCCACTTTTCCTTCTCCATGACGATGATTCTGACCGCGGCCGCGGCGAATACGGGGGCGGTTTCCGTGCGCAGGACCGTCGGTCCCAGATATGCGGGTACGAAGCCTCCCGAGCGGAGATGAGCGATTTCATCGTCCGCGAGCCCGCCCTCCGGGCCTACAACGATCGCGATTCTCTCTCGTCGCAGGGAAAGATACTCGTGCAGCGAAGTTGTTTCAAGGGGGGCCTGATGAAAAAATATCCCCAGGGCGAGGTCGGAGTCCCCCCTCCAGTCCGCCGGTATGTCCCGCAGCTGAATGAGGCCGCCGATCTCCGGCACCCGCACGGCGCCGGACTGCTGGGCCGCTTCCCGGGCGACACGCCGCCATCTCTCGGTGCGGTCGCCGGCCGGCCGGGGGACGGAGTACCTGCTTTCCACGGGAACGACCCGGCGTAGGCCGGTTTCGGCGGCCTGGCGGACTATGGTGTCGAATTTCGATCCCTTCGGAAGGCACTGGTAGAGGGTGATGGCCGGGAAGTCCGACGGGTTTTCGCCCTTCCTCTGCACCCGGAGCCTGCAGGACCCGCGGGAGATCTTCTCGATGGTGACATGATAGGAGCGGCCGCCGCGGTCCGCCGCGGGCAGCGAGTCCCCCTCACCGAGGCGCCGGACACGGCACAGGTGATGGAAGTCCTCGCCGGAAACGTCGAGATAATCGCCGCCGTCGAAGTCTTCGGGAAGAATGAAAAGCCGCATATCACCCTTTCAGAATCTGAACGAAAACCTTCCGCCCACGGGGTCCGTCGAATTCGCAGAAATAGATTCCCTGCCAGGTCCCGAGGGCCAGGTCTCCCGCCGACACCGGCACCGTCACCGAGGACCCCGTGACGGTTGCCTTGATATGGGCCGCCGAGTTGCCCTCGCCGTGGCGGTAGCCGTCGTCGAACGGTACGATCCTGTTCAGCTCCATCAGGATGTCCCGTTGGACCGCCGGGTCCGCGGCCTCGTTGACGGTGACGCCCGCCGTGGTGTGGGGCACGAACACGAGGCACGCGCCTTCCTCCGTCCCCGATTCCCGGACGATGCCCCGGACTTCCCGGGTGATGTCGATGAATTCGGTCGCGGTCCGGGACGAGACGGAGAAGGACTTCACCGGCCGCCCTCGGAAAAATACCGCACCGCTTCCTGAAGAACCTTGTCGGTTTCCAGATCGTACACCGGCGGGTTCGCGAGATGGCGGTTTATTTCATTGCGCACCATGCGCCGGAGAATCCGCTCCGAGAAGGACGGCTCCTCCCGCAGGAGACCGGCTATGAAGGCGTCGATCCGTTCACGGCCGGGGTCCTGGCCGCCGGCGACGAAATTCGCTATCCGCCGTTCCGAAACGAGCTTCGAATACGCTTCTATCTCGGCCTCCGTCATGTCGGGTTCCTTCACTTCCCTGTCCGGCGATACTCCCACCTTGTCGATGGTCACCCCGCTGGGCGTGTAGTAGCGGGACATGGTCAGCCGGAAACCGCCCCTGCCCACGTTGTGGACCTGCTGGACGGAGCCCTTGCCGTAGGTTTTGGTGCCGAACAGGACCGCCCGGGACCTGTCCTTCATGACGCCGGCGAAGATCTCGGATGCCGACGCCGAGCCGTTGTCGATCAGCACCGCCATGGGAACGCCCGCCGGCACGATGACTCCGGGCCGGGCCTGAAAAACCACATTTTCCGACGACAGCCGGCTCCGGGTGCTGACGATGTCGCCGTCGTCGAAGAAAAGGTCCGCCGCGTCCACCACGGAGCTGAGGAGACCCCCCGGGTTGCTCCGCAGGTCGACGATGAGGCGGGAATATTTACGGGATTCGAAAAACTCGATCGCTTCCCGGATTTTGTCGTCCGTGTACGGGGTGAACTGGATTATTCGGAGGTACGCTATTCCCCCGGGAATCATGTCCCACTTCACCGTGGGGACCTGGATGACCGCCCGGGCGAGGGGCACGTCGAAGGTAAGGCTCGCGCCGCGGCGGACCGTGACGTTCACGACGGAACCCGCGGGACCCCGGAGCCGTCCGACCACCTCGTCGATCTGGAGGTTTTCCGTGGACTCGCCCTCAATCTTGAC
>CAZGUL010000152.1:0-2243 GCA_964529055.1 uncultured Spirochaetaceae bacterium | reverse complement strand
GTGACGATCAGGTCCCCGGACTGGATGCCCGCCTTGTACGCCGGCGTGTCCTCGATGGGGGCCACGACTTCCACGTACGCCGGAAGGTCCCGGCCGTCGCCGCTTTTCGGGGAAACCTGCTTGTTGATGTAAAGACCGACGCCGCCGAATTCGCCCGCCGTCGTGTCGTTGAGCCCCCGCATGTCGGTGGCCGTCAGGTACGCCGAATGCGGGTCTTCCAGGCTCTCGAACATGCCCTTCAGGGCCCCCTCGATGAGGACTTCCGGATCCACCGGGTCGACGTAGCTGCTCTGGACGAACGAAAAAATATACTGAAACATGGACAGCAGGCGCTGGGTCCGGATGTCCTGGGATTGCGCCGCGGCCGCGGGAGCGAACAGCGCCACAACGAAAAACATCGTCAGGACACCCGCCATGAGCATCCAGGGTATCCTCTTTTCCTTCATAGCCGTTCCTCCTGCGGTGGGTACTTTATAAATATACACGGCAAAAGGGACCTTGACCACAGGTCCGCTAAGGCCGTAGGATTTCACACACCATGAAATTGTTTCATAGGTCCGTTCTGTATATCGGCGCCTTGTGGGAAATAGTCAGGTTTCTGTTCCTGTTCACCGGCGTTTCCCTGCTGGTGAACCCGGGGTCCAGCCCTCTCGTCAACCTGCACCTGCTGTGGCTCTCGGCGGGTCAGGTCTGCACCGCGGCGCTGTTTTTCATCGGCGGCTACGCGCCGGAAAAATTCCCGTCCCTCCGGGGCGTAACGGCCTTTTTCAAATTCGCGGGCCTGCTTCCCGCTGCGGCGGCCGCGGCGTCCGGCTTTCTGGTGCCCCCCACGGCCCTCGCCGCACGCCCCACGTGGGGCGCCGCGGGGCCGGCCGCGCTCCCCGCCGTCGATTTCATTTTTCTGGTTTACCTGATAAAATACGCCCCGGACCGTGATTCCCGCTCCGAAAGCGGGCCGGCGCCGGAAGCGCCGAACCTTCCCGATTTCCGGGAGACCCGGGTTGAGGAGAAATAAATGCGGATCATTCCGATCGCGAGCGGAAAGGGCGGAGTCGGCAAGTCGCTGTTGGCGGCGAACCTGGCCATCGCCCTCGGACAGGCGGGAAAAACCGTCTACCTCGCGGACCTCGATCTCGGGGGATCGAACCTGCACATGATCCTGGGCGTGCGGCCCGGCAGGGAAGGGCTCGGAACTTTTCTGAGCCGCCCCGGCATGAAGTTCGAAGACGCGGTCATGGAAACCGACTATCCCAACCTGCGTTTCATTCCCGGCGACTCCGAAATCCCGGGACTGGCGAACCTCACGTCGGGGCAGAAGAACAAAGCCATCCGAAACCTCAGGTCCCTGCAGGGAGATTACCTCATCATGGATCTGGGAGCGGGGACGTCCTTCAACATTCTGGACTTTTTTCTCATGTCCAACCGGGGGCTCATCATCACCACGCCCACTCCGACGGCCACGGTGAACGCCTATCTCTTTCTGAAAAACGCGGCTTTCCGGGTGCTCCATTCCGCCTTCAAGCGGAACACACCGGCATGGACGTATCTGGAAAGCCTGAAGAAGGACGGCGCCGCACTCCAGCGGGTTTACATCCCGAAGATCATCGAAAGCGTCAAGGCGGGGGACCCGGAAAGTTACGCCGCGTACCTGGAGCGGGCGGCGAAATTCCGCCCCCGCCTGGTCCTGAACATGCTCGAGAACCCGGAAGACGCGGACAAGGCCGGCAAACTCCGCCGTTCCTGCCAGCAGTATCTGGACATCGACATGGAACATCTCGGCATCGTTTACCGGGACGACATCCAGGATACCGCCCTCCGCTCGCGGCTTCCGATTCTCGTGTACAAGCCCCTGGCGGTCCTCTCCCAGGCGGTCCTGCGCATCGCCGACAAGATCGTGCAGTCCGAATACGAGCCGGAAGACGATGTTCCCGCCGGAGAGTCGCTGGAGGAATCGTACCAGACCGCGGAGATGGAAGCCGCCGTCGATTTCAACGCCAAAATCGACTACATCGAGGAACTCCTGCAGACCGGCGCGCTGAGCACCGGGGACCTGGTCGAAACGATCAAGACGCAGCAGATCGAGATAAACCAGATGAAAAAGGAAAACCAGTTTCTCAAATCCAAGCTGGTCAAGCTTTTGGCGAAATCGTAGAGAACAGGTCGGTTCATGGCTTCCGGAAAGTACATCCTGCATGGAAAAATAGGCATTTCCCTGGACCGCGGCGGACTGGAGGCCCGTCTGC
>CAZGUL010000151.1:0-6924 GCA_964529055.1 uncultured Spirochaetaceae bacterium | reverse complement strand
GCGGACTTTATTAACAGGCTTTTTTCGATTCTAGAATTTCGTGCTGTGCTCCTTTATGGCCCGGATCAGATGCTGGAGAATGGGTTCTAGGGTGGGGTCCATTTTCATCTTGTTTTCTATTCTCTGGCAGGCGTGCATGACGGTCGTGTGGTCCCGTCCGCCGAAGTCGAGGCCGACTTCCGTGGTTGAATATTCCGTGATTTCGCGGGTTATGTACATGGCGAGCTGACGGGGAAACGCGATGGCTTTCGTTCTTTTTTTTCCGCTCAGCTCGTTATGGGAAAGACCGAAGTAATCCGCAACGACCCGTTTTATGATGTCGATGGTGACGTTGTTCTGACGGGGATTGGAAAAAATATCCTTCAGCTGGGACTGGGCTATCTCGAGGGTTATGTTTTTGTTGACCAGTTCCGCGTATGCGACGAGTTTCGTCAGGGCCGCCTCCAGGTCCCGGACGTTCGTCGTGACGTTGTTGCAGATAAGGCTCACGACCTCTTCCGGTATGGAGATGCGGGAATTATCGATTTTCTTTTTCAGAATGGCATACCGGGTTTCATAGGAGGGAGGCTGGAGGTCGACGTTGAGGCCGCGTTCGAACCTGCTGCGCAGCCTGTCGGAGAGTGCCTTGAGTTCCGATACCGGCCGGTCGCAGGTAAAAACCATCTGCTTGTTGGTTTCGTACAGGGCGTTGAAGGTGTGGAAAAGCTCCTCTTGGATTCCCGTTTTATCCTGAAGAAAATGAATGTCGTCAATCAGCAACACGTCCACATTGCGGTATTTGTTTTTGAATTTATGGGTGGTCTTGTCCCGGATGGCCAGGATGAATTCGTTGGTGAAATTTTCCGCCGTTACATAGACGATTTTCGATCCATCGAATTCCCGGTAAACCGAATTGCCTATGGACTGTATCAGATGCGTTTTGCCCAGTCCGACGCCTCCGTAGATGAGGCACGGATTGTAAGCGGTCCCGGGATTTTTGGCTATCGCGATGGCGGCGTTTGCGGCGAAGGAATTGTTGACCCCGATGACGAAATTTTCGAAACAGTATTCCTTTCGCAGCTGCGAATGGGAACCCCGGTTTTTCTTTACCGGTTCCGGGTGAAACTCCTTGTCGCTCCGCGGGTTTTTCGCTTCCGCCGGTTCCTGGCCGGAGGTCTTCTTGATGTCGAAATCCAGGGTGATCTTGTTGCCGGAAAGTTCGAGGAGTTTGCCTTCTATCAGGCTGAGGTAGCGCTGCTTGACCTGGTCTTTATAAAAGGAGGAGGGTACGGCGATGATGATTTCATTTTCCCGTGACGCTTCATACGAGATGTTGTTGAACCACATCATGAATTCCTGGTCGGAAATCTCGTCCCGAATCTGCTTTATCGCTTCCTTCCAGAATACACTGTAATCCCAGTTCGTCGTATTCATATCTTTCCCCGGATTATCAACAACTTATTCACATTTGCAGGCGAAGATATGTATCGTTTCGTTTCTCTTCGCACATTCGCAACAGTTTTTAAAAATTGTATAAAATCTCTAAAAACCACCTCTTTTCAGATTTGCCGTAACTTTCCTGCTTCCCCATTCCGGAAAAGCCGGATTACGGGGAAAAATATCCACAAGATATACACAACCTGTCGTTCATCGTCAAGCATGAGCGGAAACGTCATTTTAGCCCATTCCCGTATTCCCCGCAAGCAATTTGTGCAGCCTTTACTTTTTTGACCCGAATTTGTATAATCCCCGGAATAGGAACAATATGCAACAAACGTATTCTGCTCAGAATATCCAAGTACTGAAGGGACTTGACGCCGTCAGGAAACGCCCGGGAATGTACATTGGAACAACAGGTCCGGACGGGCTTCATCATCTCGTGTACGAGGTGGTGGATAACAGCATCGACGAGGCGCTTGCCGGGTTCTGCTCCGATATTGACGTTCGCATCGAAAAGGGAAACGTGGTGTCCGTGCAGGACAACGGCCGCGGCATTCCCGTCGATATTCATCCCACGGAAAAAATCAGCGCTCTCGAAGTCGTCATGACGAAGCTCCACGCGGGGGGGAAATTCGACAAGCAGAGTTATACCGTGTCTGGCGGTCTGCACGGGGTCGGGGTGTCCGTCGTCAACGCCCTTTCGGCCTGGATGGAGGTGCACGTTCACCTGAACGGCACGCTGTATTACCAGAAATACATCCGGGGAATTCCTGTCGATGCCGTGGCGGCCGTGGGTTCCACGGAAAGAACGGGCACAGTGGTCCGTTTCGAGCCGGACAAGGAAATTTTCGACACCACCGATTTCAGCTTTGACATTCTATCGAACCGTCTCCGGGAACTCGCTTTCCTGAACAAGGGGATACGCATAAGCATCTGCGACGAACGCATTCCGAACCCCCGGGTTCACGAATTCAAGTTCGAAGGCGGCGTAAAAGAATTCGTAACCTATCTCAACAAGAAAAAAACCGCGATTCATTCCGAGCCCATTTATTTCGAGGCCAAAAGGGACTTTGTCGATCTGGAGCTCGCCCTTGAATACAACGACGGCTACAACGAAAACATGTTCTCGTTCGTCAACAACATCAACACCCGGGAAGGCGGAACGCATCTCATCGGATTCAAATCGGCCCTGACAAGGACCCTGAACGATTTCCTTAAAAAATCGAAATTCGCGAAAAAGGTCGAAGAATCCCTGACGGGTGACGATGTCCGTGAAGGTCTCACCGCGGTCATTTCGATAAAAATGCCGAACCCCCAGTTCGAAGGACAGACCAAGGCCAAGCTCGGCAATTCGGAAATAAAGGGAATCGTGGAATCCCTGGTCAACGAACAGCTCACCTTTTATTTCGAGATGAATCCCGGCGTGGTGGACAAGATCCTCGAAAAGACGGTCCTCGCAGCGAAGGCCCGGAACGCGGCCCGGCAGGCCAGGGAAATGACCCGCAGGAAGAGTTTTCTGGAGAGCACCGGCCTTCCCGGAAAGCTTGCCGACTGCACCGAGCGGGACCCGGCGAAGTGCGAAATTTACCTCGTCGAAGGCGACTCCGCGGGAGGCAGCGCGAAACAGGGCAGGGACCGGCAGTTTCAGGCAATCCTTTCCCTGTGGGGCAAAATGCTGAACGTCGAAAAAACCCGCCTGGACAAGGTCGTCACCAACGACAAGCTCCAGCCCATCATCGCCGCCCTCGGCGCGGGCGTCGGCGACAATTTCGATTTCAAGAAGCTCCGTTACCATAAAGTCATAATCATGGCCGACGCGGATGTTGACGGTTCCCATATCCGGACGCTGCTCCTCACGTTTTTTTTCCGGTACATGCGGGAGCTTCTGGAGCGCGGGTATGTCTACATCGCGATGCCGCCGCTCTACAAATTATCCGCGGGAAAGCGTATCGCGTATGCGTACGACGACGAAGAACGGGCGCGGATTCTGAAGGAATGGGACCTTCCCGCGGACAAGGTGAGCATGCAGCGTTACAAGGGTCTCGGCGAAATGAATCCCGAACAGCTGTGGGAAACCACGATGAATCCCGAAACACGCGGCATAATCCGTATAAAGCTGGAAGACCTGGTGGAAGCCGAGGACATGTTCGTAACGCTGATGGGCGAGCAGGTGGCGCCGCGGCGCGAGTTCATCGAGGAAAACGCTCTATTCGTATCGAATCTTGATGTGTAAAAAATAGAAGACTGTTTAAGTCATCTATTAGAGACCTAGGAGTTAGTCGTGTCCGATCAACAGGGAAAAGTCATATCCGTTTCCATAGAAGACGAGGTCAGGGACTCCTACCTCAATTACGCGATGTCCGTCATCGTTTCCCGCGCTCTGCCCGATGTCCGGGACGGGCTCAAGCCCGTCCACCGGAGGATCCTCTTCGGAATGCACGAGATGGGCGTTCGTTCCAATCAGCCGTACAAAAAGACCGCGAGGATCGTCGGAGACGTTCTGGGTAAATACCATCCCCACGGAGACGCCAGCATCTATGACGCCCTCGTGCGGCTGGCCCAGGATTTTTCCCTCCGGTATCTGATGGTCCAGGGACAGGGAAACTTCGGCTCCGTCGACGGAGACCCTCCCGCGGCGATGCGGTACACCGAAGCCCGGATGACGAAACTCGCCGACGAAATGCTGAAGGACATCGGCAAGGAAACCGTGGATTTCGGGCCCAATTACGACGACTCCCTGCGGGAGCCTCTGGTTCTTCCCGCCGCCCTTCCGTTTCTCCTGGTCAACGGAGCCAGCGGCATTGCGGTCGGCATGGCGACGAATATGCCGCCGCACAACCTTGTGGAAGTCTGCAACGCCGTCGCCGCCGTGATCGACGAACCGTCGATAGACACCCGCGGCCTCATGAAACACCTCAAGGGACCCGATTTCCCGACGGGCGGAATCATTTTCGGAAGAAAAGGCATCTTCGACGCCTTCGAAACCGGACGGGGCAAAGTGACCGTCCGGGCCCGCTTCACGATAGAAACCTCGAAGAGCGGCAAGGACGTCATCATCGTCACCGAAATTCCGTACATGGTGAACAAGGCGAATCTGATCGTGCGGATCGCCGACCTGGTCAGGGAAAGGCACCTGGAGGGAATTTCCGATCTGCGTGACGAGTCCGACCGCAACGGCATGCGGATCGTCATCGAACTGAAGAAGGGCGTCAGCCCGAAAATCATCCTGAATTACCTTTTCACCCATACCCAGCTTCAGGTCAATTTCAGCATCAACAACCTGGCCCTCGTTTCGGGCCGGCCCAAGACCCTTTCGCTGAAGGAGATGATCGAGTATTTCGTCGCCCACCGAAGGGAAGTGATAATCCGGAGAAGCAAATACGATCTGCGGAAGGCCGAGGAAAGGGCCCACATCCTCGAGGGACTCAAGATCGCTCTGGACAATATCGATGAAGTCATCGCGCTAATAAAAGGTTCGAAGGACGTTGACGCCGCGCGGAGTGGATTGATCGAACGCTTTTCGCTCAGCGAAATCCAGGCGCAGGCGATCCTCGACATGCGTCTTCAGCGGCTCACCAGCCTGGAAACGAAGAAACTTGTCGAAGAGCTTCAGGCGACGCTCGCCCTGATCGCGGAATTGAAAGCGCTCCTGGCCAGCGAGGAAAAAATCCTCGGGGTCGTAAAGACCGAAACCCTGGAAATGGCTTCCCAGTACGGCGACGGGCGGCGGACCGAAATCGTCGCGGAAGAGATCGAGGAAGTCAACATCGAGGACCTGATTCAGAAAGAGGACATGGTCGTCCTGATTTCCAGCAAGGGATTCATCAAAAGGATACCTGTCAGTTCCTACAGGATCCAGGGGCGGGGCGGAAAGGGCTCCTCGGCGACGGTTTTGAAGGACGAGGATTTCATCAACAAGGTTTTCATCGCCTCGACCCACGATTACATCCTGTTCATCACCAGCGAAGGAAAAGCCTATTTCCTGAAGGTCCATGAAATCCCCGAAGCCTCGCGGGCCGCCCGGGGACAGCATATCAAGGCGCTCTTGTCGATTTCGGCGAACGAGGAAATCGCGGCGGTCGTCTCGCTCTCGGAATTTTCCGACGAGACTTTCATCTTTTTCGCGACCAGCAAGGGTGTGGTCAAAAAGGTCCGAACATCGGATTTCACCAACGCCCGGACCCGGGGTATCACCGCGATCCGGCTGGACGGCGGCGACAAGGTCGTCAGCGCCCTGCTTACCACAGGAAAGAACGATCTGATGCTGATGACCCGCAGAGGCCTCGCCCTGCGTTTCACCGAGGAATCCGTGAGGTTCATGGGACGGGCGTCCCGCGGCATAAAAGGAATCCGCCTCATGCCGGCGGACGAACTTGCCTGCGCCGTGGCCGTCAATCAGGAAGAACAGATGTTCGTGGTTACGGAATTCGGTTACGCGAAGCGGGTGGAGTATACCCACTTCCAGCCCCACGGGAGGGGAGGAAAGGGCGTCATCGCGTACAAGACATCGGAAAAAACCGGCGAAATCGTCGGGGCCCTGTCCGTTCCCGAGGACGCCGAAATTGTCGTGATCACGTCCCTCGGAAACGCGATCAAATTCAAGGTCGCCCAGATTACGACCCAGGGAAAAACGGCACAGGGTATACGGGCGGTAAACATAGACCAGCCCGACTGTGTGGTGGGTGTGGACAAGGCGGAAAAGGACGATTCGGAAGAAGAGGACGTCTGACCGACGGAATAAAAAACCCTCCGCGAAGGAGGGTTTTTTGTTTCACGTGAAACACGACAGACAGGTCAATAAGCGGTCAATTTTGAAGGCACTTTATGGGTGCGCTTGAAATCGCCCACAGCTTTCAGATACTCGTTTTTCAGGGTTTCCTTCTCCAGATCCGAGAGAAAACAGGTTTCGATGGCCGTCATGTTCAGGTTGACGAAATCGTCCAGGGTGAATCCGAAGTACCGTTCGGCTTTTGCGTAATCGTCCGACAGGTCGGTATCCTGGATTGTCGGGTCGTCGGAATTGATGGTTACCGGAACGCCGAGGCGGAACAACCTGCCGATGGGATGGTTTTTTTCGTCGCTCCAGGAGCCGGTCTGGTAATTCGACGTTATGCACTGTTCCAGCGGTATCCTGTGCTCCTTCAGGTACGCCTGAAGTTTCGCGTCATGGATGGTGGACGTTCCGTGTCCGATGCGGGAAGCCTGCATTTTCAGGGCGGCCCAGATTTCCGCCGAGGGGGTGACTTCTCCGGCATGGATCGTCGTCTTGTATCTTCGCTCCTCGTTTATGATCCGGAAAAGGTCGGCGAATAACTCGATCTTGAAATTCTGCTCGTCCCCCGCGAGGTCGATGCCGACGATATCCGGAATCTTCAGGTCCACGATTTTGCGATACAGATTGATGAAGTATTTCTGGTCGTACTGGCCGCGGTTGAAGGTTATAAGATATTTTATTTTGACCCCCGATTCGGCCGCCGCCTTGTTGCCCGCAGCGATGATGACGCG
>CAZGUL010000150.1:0-6970 GCA_964529055.1 uncultured Spirochaetaceae bacterium | reverse complement strand
GAAGCAACCGATTTCGCGAGGATCGGCGGAAGTTTCGGTTTGTACGCGTAACGTGCGGTCTGGAGCGCGGAAATGTCCATGGAATTTTCCCTCCGGTGGATGAATATGGGCTGATGCCGAAGTGTATCCGGGCCGGCGGAAAAAAATCAAGGCGGCCGATCCCCCGCGGCCGGGATACATGGAAACATTCGCCGTTTTCATGTATATTTAATTATATGTGCGCGCTCAAGAAGAAATCATCGTCCCTCGCCGCCGGCCTGATTTCGGGCATCCTGGGAGGCGTTGTGTTCGTCGTGGTCTTCCTGGTGACCACAGGTTTTCTGACCGCCTTCCTCGCCGCGGCCGCGGTTTTCATCGCGGGCCATTTCCTGCTCTCTTCCCGCGGCAGGCCCGCCCCGATAAACGTGGACGGGGTGTCGCCGGAGATGTTCCGGAAAAGCATGGAGGAAGGCCGTGCCAGGGTGCGGGAGCTGGAGGATTTCATCCGCCGCGTATGGCCGGGTCCCGTCCGGGACCAGCTTTCCGGCATACGGGACGCGGCGGTCAGGATACTGGACGAGATCGAGCGGGACCCCGCCGACATCAAGACCGCGCGGCAGTTCCTTTTTTATTATCTTTCAGCCACGATAACGGTGGTCAAGAAGTATCTGGACCTGGGCGGCCGGAATGCAAAAAGCCCCGATATCGACGGGACGCTCCTCAAGGTCGAAAACAGCCTGGGGCTCATCCGTACCGCCTTCGACAGGCAGCACGCCCGGCTCCTGCAGAACGACGTTCTGGATCTGGACGCGGAAATCGAGGTCCTGAGAAAGTCCATCGAGATGGACGGCTTCGGAGAGGAGGCGAAAAAGGAAACATAGAAAGAGCCGCGAAGGCGGCAAGTGTGTGCAGGATGTAAAAAGTATTTCAATGTAAAAACGGAGGACTACAGGTATGAGCGACACGGCACAGCCGAATGAAGCGGCAACCATCATCGACGTGTCGAAGATGGAACCCCAGTTTCTTGCGCGGGCGCGGGACACCGCGACGCAGATCAATCTGAGCGACAGCAGGATGCTCATGGAATACGGCGTGGCGGCCCAGCGTAAAATCGCCGATTTCTCCGACGCCATGCTGAGCCAGATCCGCAACAAGGACACAGGATACGTGGGCGAGGTCCTCGGCGGCCTTCTGGGACGGATCAAGGACCTGGACGTCGGGAGTCTCCATGCCGGCGGCTCGTTCTGGACCCGGATCCCGATAATCGGCGGTTTCGCGGATTCCATAAAACGGTTCATCACCCGCTACGAAAAATTGTCGGTGCAGATAGAAAGGATCCTCGGCGAGCTGGAAACCGCGAAAGGCGGCCTGCTGAAGGACATCTCCATGCTGGACGCCATGTTCACGAAGAACAGCGACTACCTGAAGGATCTGGACGTCTTCATCGCGGCGGGTCAGCTCAAGCTGCAGGAAGTCCGCGAGGCGGTCCTGCCCGCCCTGCAGGCGAAGGCCGAGGCGTCGAACGATCCGGCGGACGCCCAGGAGCTGCAGGACCTGGACCAGAAACTCGTCCGGTTCGAGAAGAAACTCCACGACCTGAAGCTGTCCCGGATGGTGGCCATCCAGTCGGCCCCCCAGATCCGGCTCATCCAGAACAACAACAAGACCCTGGTGGAAAAAATCCAGAGCTCGATCCTGACGGCCGTTCCCCTCTGGAAGAACCAGGTCGTCATCGCCGTGAGCCTGATGCGGCAGAAAAAGGCGCTGGAACTCCAGCGGCAGGTTTCGGACACGACGAACGAGCTTCTGCTGAAGAATTCCGAGATGCTGAAGCAGGGGAGTCTGGGCGTCGCGAAGGAATCCGAGAGGGGCGTCGTCGACCTGGAAACATTGAAGAAGGTCAATGCGGACCTAATTTCCACCATCGAGGAAACCCTGAAAATCCAGAAGGAAGGCAGCGAAAAACGCCTTGCGGCGGAGAGCGAACTCCTCAAAATGGAAGGTGAACTGAAGGCCCGGCTCAAGACCGTACAGGCGGGATAGCCATGTCGGTACTGCGCGAACTGTGCCGCCTGGACGACCCGTCGGTCAAGCTTCGGAGCGGCGAGATCGAGTACGCCGACCTTTTCCGCGTTCTGTGCGACCTGGAACTGCCGGAGGAGGAAGCCCGGTCCGTGTTCGGGAAAATCACGGCACACGAGGCCGATCTTTCGGCGCGGATGGGAAAACGTGCCGGATTCAGGCTGGCCCTCATGGATTATTTCCTCAACGTGGACAAAAGGTTCGCCTTTCCGCGGATGATCGAGTGCGACCGGTACGAGCAGATCATCGCCCAGTGCGCCCGGGACCCGCTGACGGGCATCCTGAACCGGCGGCACTTCGATTACCAGGCCGAGCGGGAGCTCATGCGGTCCAAGCGGTACGGGTACGCCCTGTCGCTGGTCTTCTTCGATCTGGACGATTTCAAGACCATCAACGACACCTTCGGCCACGCCGCGGGTGACGCCGTCCTGCGGGAAACGGCCGGCATCCTGCAGAAAAGCCTCCGCACCGAGGATGCCGCGGCCCGGTTCGGCGGCGAGGAGTTCGTGCTCCTCCTGCCCCAGACCGACATTTCGGGCGCCCGGACCATAGCGCAAAGGCTCCTGGACAAGGTCCGCAGCCACCCCTACGGCGCGGGTATCCGCGTCTCTTTCTCCGGCGGCGCCGCGAGCTTTCCGCGCCACGGCGACACGGTGAAGGAACTGCTGGAAATGGCCGACCGGGGCCTCTACGAGGCGAAAATGCTGGGCAAGAACAGGATCGTCGTCGTCAAGGAGGGCCGGAGGGAAAACAAGCGCTACATGTCCGTCATGCCGCTGACCTTCGAGGTCGGGAGCGGCGCCGTTCACGGAGGGATGGTCAGGGACATCTCCCTGAGCGGCCTGGCGATGGAGACCGACTGGGAGCCCCGGGAAGGTCAGGAAATTTCCCTGAGGTTTTACGTCGAGGACGGTGAAAGGATGTACGAATTCCGCGCCCGCATCGTCTGGGCGGTCAAGCTGGGCAGCCAGGACCGTTTCACCTTCGGGGTGCGCTACACCGCGGAAGACGATCCCCGGATCATGAAGGCCGTTTCGGCCCTCGCCATGTCATCTCCGCGGAAGCGGGAAGGCTTCTGAGCCCTCAGGACCCGCGGACATCCTTCGCGCCCTGCTGGAGGGCCCGGGCGGCGGCCGCGACGAAATCCTCCGGCTCGAGCATGGTCTGGTCCGCCTCGAGGATCGTCGAACCGGTTACCCGGAAGCCGAGTTTGTTCCGGTAGGCCTCGAACTGCGGTGTCGTTTTCAGGATCTCCAGGAGCCGCCGCCCGGGAATGAGACTTTCATCGGCGGACGTCTGGGGAAAAAGGATCCACAGGGTGTCCCGGGAAAAAATCCCCGCCTCGTCGGAACCGCGCAGCTTTCCCCGGCAGACGTTCGTCGCCCTGTCCAGAAGTTCGATTTCCTCCTCCTCCGTCCCCGGAGCGAAGGCGAGCTTGACCAGAAAAAGCGAAAGGTGCCCCCCGTAGCGCTGGGTCGACTCCCACAGGGGAACGAGTTTGTCCAGGATGGTGTTTTTATAGAAAAGCGTGACGTAGTCCAGACGGCTGCGCTTGTACAGCCGGGTGATAAAAACCTTGCGGACGATGGTGGAGTACAGCACCGAAACGCCGAACATGACCAGGAGCGGCAGCACGAAGAAGGTGGTCAGGAACTTGCGGAAGCCCAGGAAATCGGGATTGCCCAGGTACAGCACGAATGACACGCCGGCCCAGACGATGAAGCTGATGGTGGAGAAAATCGGAAACCCCGACGTGAGCCTGTAGGTCGCGATGAGACGGTGCTCCAGGGGCATGATGAAACCTGCGGCCAGGCTCAGCGCGAAAATCATTCCCAGGGCCGCGGCGATGAAAAACAGGCTTCCCGGCCCGCCGTAGGAGGGGGCGAGCAGAACCGCCGCGGGAATCGTGATGAGAAGACTCGTCGCGAACCCCGCGAGAAAGATGTCCTTTCCCGAGCTGTTGAGGAGAACGAGTTCGTCCCTCTTGGCTTTCGATATGCTGGTCACGTGGATGCACTCCTTTCTACATACTCTATGCGAGAAGGGGCGCGCCGTCAATAATAAAGAAAACGAAGGCGGCCGGCGGATTTTCCGCCGGCCGCCCCCCAAACCCGGCGGAATGCCTTCCTAGTAGCGGGCGTCGGCGTAGGCCACCCAGCCGCCGGCCAGCACGAGAGTCCTGTCGAAGCCCGAAACGGAGAAGGAGTAGGTCTTTTCCCGCCCCGGGCCTTTCACGGTGAATTTTCCGGCCTCCATGTCCATTTCCAGGCGGGCGGGCGAGCCGGCGAAGTCCCGGAAAATTCCGGCGACTGTTTCGCCGGGCATTTCCACCGCGAGCATGCCGCAGTTGAACATGTTCTGCCGGAATATCCGGGCGAAATTCTCGGCCACCACCAGGTTGATGCCGTTCGCCTCCAGGGCCCAGGGAGCGTGCTCCCGGGAGGACCCGCAGCCGAAATTCGCCCGGGAAATCACGACCTGCTTGTCCGGAACATCCCGCCCGGGATCGAAACCCTCGAGCTTCAGGTCCTCCAGCAGGTGGGGCTTCAGGGCCTCCTTGCTGTTTTCCGTCAGATACTTGGCGGGAATGATCTCGTCGGTGTTGATGTCCGACCGGTCGAGGAAAAGTATGTTGCCCGTGAAGTTTTTCATGCGTTTCTCCTTGTCATCCGCGAAAAAGGGGCGAATTGGCTATATGCCCGGCGACTGCCGTGGCCGCGGCGGTTGCGGGGCTCATCAGATGGACCATGCCTCCCTTTCCCATTCTTCCGTTGAAGTTGCGGTTCGTCGTGGACGCGCAGACCTCGCCCGGGGCGAGGACGCCGTTGGACATGCCGAGGCAGGCGCCGCAGGTCGGGTTGGTGACGCAGAAACCGGCGTCCATGAAAATCCCGATGAGTCCGTCTTCCAGGGCTTTCCGGAACACCTCCGGAGTCGCCGGGGAAAGAATCCCCCGCACCGAGGGGTGCACTTTTTTGCCTTTCACCACCGCCGCCGCCTCCTTCAGGTCCTCGTAGCGGCCGTTCGTGCAGGAGCCGATGTACACCTGGTCCACCCGGGTGCCTTCCATCTCCCGCACGGTCTTCACCTGGTCCGGCTTGTAGCCGTGGGTGACCACGGGTTCCAGGGAGGAAACGTCGATTTCCACTTTTCCGGCGTAGGATGCGTCGGGATCGGAGGCCCATTTCACGTATTCGGCCAGCGCGGCCTCCTTCGAAGCGAATTCTCCCGAGATGAAAGGCCACAGATACTCCACGGTGGTCCTGTCGGGCATGCAGATTCCGCTGGTGCCGCCTGCCTCCACGGCCATGTTGCACAACGTCATCCGGGACTCCATCGAAAAGCCGTCCACCACGGGGCCGCGGAATTCCACGACCTTGTCGGTTGCGCCGTTCACGCCGATCTTCGCGATGACCGCCAGGATGACGTCCTTCGCGTAGACTCCCGGCCGGAGTCGACCGGTTATCTCCACCCGCAGGGTTTTCGGCTCCCGGAAGGCGCAGACCCCCTTCAGGATTCCCACCTCCAGGTCCGTCGTTCCGACCCCCGCCGCGAAGGCCCCGAAGGCCCCGTGGGTGCAGGTGTGGGAATCCCCCATGATCACCGTGTAACCCGGCCGCACGAAGCCTTTCTCCGGAAAGATCGCGTGGCAGATCCCGTTCTGCCCGATGTCGAAAAAGTCCCCGATGCCGTTCCTGCGCGCCCAGTCCCGCAGGATCTTTCCCTGCAGGGCGGTGTTCGAGTCCTTCGCGGGCGTCACGTGGTCGATGACGGCCTTTATCTTCGCGGGGTCGAAAACCCTGTCCCTGCCGCGGGCCACAAGATCGCCTATCGCGATGGGCGTGGTGATCTCGTGGCAGAACACCGCGTCGAGCTTCAGAACCTGGACGTCCCCGAAAGGCTTGTCCACAACATGGGCCGCGAAGATTTTCTCCGCCGTGGTTTTTCCCATTGTCTCCTCCTTTAACCGCCGCCGAAGTAATGCATTTTCGGGGGCGTGATTATCCATATCGCCTTCAGCGGCGCTCCGCCGCCGTTATGCAGGACGTGGGGAATATCGGACGCGAAACTGACGCTGTCACCGCTCCGCAGGAGGTACTTCTCCGTCCCGTAGGAGAGCTCTCCTTCACCTTCCAGGATGATGCCCAGTTCCCGGCCCTCGTGCCCGAAATCGGGGCTGCCTTTTTCCTTTCCCGGGGCGATCTCCAGGAGGACGGCCTCCACGGCGTGGCGGCCGCCGTCCTCCGTCAGCAGCGAAAGCTGTTCGTAGGTGACGCCGCCCTTCCGGAGGCGGCTGCGCTCCTCACGGTGTAGGACGGTCGCCTTTCCCCTGCGTTTGAAGTCCCGGAACAGGTAATCCGGGTCGACCTCCAGGTATTCCGCCAGGGCGAGAAGGGTGTCGATGGACGGGGAAACTTTGCCGTTCTCGATCTGGGAAATGAGGCTTTCGCTGACTCCCACCCGGGCGGACAGGTCTTTCAGCGTGAGACGCTTGAGTTCCCTGATTCTTTTCAGTTTTTCGCCGATGGGCGGGCGTCGTTTATTCAGCAATACTGTATCCTCTTAAGTATTTTTAAATAATTCCTGTTTTTTGTCAACCCATGATTTTTTTATCAAAAAATCTTCTTGAAAACATTCGCGTGCCGGGTCATACTGTGCCTAAGAAAGGGTTGCGGGTGAACGGAAACCTGTGCGGAATCTCAATTCTCGGATCGGGAATAGTTTCCCTCCTCATTGCTCTTTTCGTCTGGCGGCGCAGGACGGTCCCGGAAACATTCTGGTTCGCGCTCCTCGCGGCGGCGGCGGGCCTGTGGGCCCTGCCCTGCGCCCTGGACAACCCGTACGGGCCGGGGTCGGTCTAGATTTGCTGGGCCAGGGCCTCCAACGGGCCGAGGAGCTGCCCGGCCCC
>CAZGUL010000149.1:0-7043 GCA_964529055.1 uncultured Spirochaetaceae bacterium | reverse complement strand
GCGGACGGGGTCAACCGGCGGCTGCGGCTCTTTTCGGTTTTCGACGGCAGGGTCGTGCCGTCCCTGGGCCTGGCGGCCTACTGCCTGGAAAAAGGCGTCCGGGACCTGCGGATCGAGGGGAACAGGCTCCTCGCGGGCGACACCGTTGTCCCGCTGGACGATGAGGGCCGGGCGATCCTCCGCTACCGGGGGCCGTCCCAGACCCACGCCGCCATTTCCGCAGCCGCCGTGATCCGGTCGGAGCTCCGGCTCCGCGGCGGCGAAACGCCCGAAATCGACCCCGGGATTTTCCGGGACGCCCACGTGGTTTTCGGCTTCACCGCGCTGGGGCTCATGGACCTCAGGCCCACACCGCTAAGTCCGGTCTACCCGGGAATGGAAATCCACGCCACCGCCCTGGACAACCTTCTGGCCGGCGACTTCATCGCGCAGGTGCCGGCTGCAGCCGCGGCCGCGGCCGTCGTCCTTCTGGCCGTCGCGGCGGGAATGGCGGTGCGCCTGTGCCATACGGCCTTTTCCTCGGCCCTGGTCTTCCTGGGTTTCGTGCTGGTGCCGCCGGCCCTCGGCTGGGGTCTGTATCCCGCCGGGTTCTGGTTTCCCGTGCTGGCACCCCTGGCGGCGGTTTTTCCCGCCCTGCTCGCGGGGATCACGGCGAACTACGCGGGAGAGGGCCTGCAGAAGAAATTCATCAAGAGCGCCTTCAGCCAGTACCTGAGCCCCGTCGTCATCGACCGGCTGGTTCACAACCCGGAACAGCTCCGTCTCGGCGGGGAGAAGCGCAGCCTGTCGATCCTTTTTTCCGACATCCGGGGCTTCACCAGCATTTCGGAGAAGCTCGACCCGGTGGCGCTGACGGCCCTGCTGAACGAGTACCTCACCGAGGTGACGGGCATCATCTACGAGCACGGGGGGACCATCGACAAGTACGAGGGCGACGCGGTCATCGCGTTCTGGAACGCCCCGCTGGATTTGCCGGACCACGCCGGGCAGGCGGTGCGGGCCGCCCTTGCCTACCAGAAGCGGCTGGCGGAAATGCGCCCCGCCCTGAAGGCCGCCTGCGGCAGCGACGTCTTCGCCCGGATCGGCATCAACACCGGGGACGTGGTCATCGGGAACATGGGTTCCCAGCAGAGGTTCAACTACACCTTCCTGGGTGACGCGGGAAACCTGGCGTCACGGCTGGAGGGGATCAACAAGCAGTTCGGCTCGTGGATCATGGTTTCCCAGTCCACGAAGGACGCCGCGGGGGAGCATCCCGACATCGTCTTCCGCGAGCTGTCCCGGGTCACCGTGGTGGGAAAGAAGATCCCCGTGACGGTCTACGAGCCGATGTACCGGCCGGACTGGGAAGCGAAGCGGGAGGTCTGCGAGACCTTTGACCGGGCACTGCGGATGTACTACGCGGGGGATTTCGCCGGAGCCCTGGCGCTTCTGGAACCCGTCGCCGGCAGGGACGCCCCGTCGGCCGCCTACGCCCGGCGGGTCGCGGCCCTGGTCAAGGCCCCCCCCGCGGAGTGGAGCGGCGTCTGGGACGTCACGGAAAAATAAGGCAGCAGAAGTGAGGCATCCATGAAAAGTTTCGCGAGAATTTCCGGCCTGGTTTTCGGGCTCTTTCTGTTCGCATCCGGAGTCGTTCTGACGATGAAGGCGGACATCGGCTACGCGCCGTGGGACGTCTTTCATTACGGGGCGGCCAGGACCGCGGGCGTCAGCATCGGCACCATGTCGATCCTGGTCGGCCTCCTGGTCGGCGCCGCCGCCTTCGCGCTGGGGGAGAAGATCGGCCTGGGGACGATATTGAACATGGTGCTGATCGGGGTCTTCATGGACCTGATCCTCGCCGCCGACGTCGTTCCGGCCATGGAAGGTTTTCCCGCCGGGGTCCTCCTGCTGACCGCGGGTCTTTTCACCGTTTCCCTGGGCTCCTATTTCTACATCAGATCAGGCTACGGCGCGGGCCCCCGGGACAGCCTGATGGTGGCCCTGCGCAGGATGACGGGCCTGCCCATCGGGGTGTGCCGGGCCCTGCTGGAGGGCACAGTCGTGGGAGCCGGCTGGTTCCTCGGCGGTCCGGTGGGCCTGGGTACCGTTATCGCCGCCTTCGGCATAGGGGTCTGCATCCAGATCACCTTCTCGGTCCTCCGTTTCGAAGCCGCCTCCGTGCGCCACGAGACCCTGGCGGACACATTCGCAGCCTTCCGGGCGGGAGCGGAATGAGACGGGCCGTCGACCTCCACTGCGATTCGGTGAAATTCCTCCAGGCCGGGCGGGACCTGCGCCTGCCGAATCCCGACGGCCACGTCGACCTGCCGCGCCTCCGGGCGGGCGGCGTGGGCGTCCAGACCTTCGCAGCCTTCGTCGCGTCCTCCGTCCCCGCCGACGGGGCCTTTGCCGCGGCCCGGGACATGCTGGACAGGATCGACGAGTTCGCCGAGTCGGATCCGGCGTTCCTCGTCAAGGTCGAAACCGCCGCCGACTGCCGGGCCGCCATGGCTGCCGGCAAAACCGGGGTTTTCGCGGCGGTGGAAAACGGGTACGCCATCGGGGAATCCCTGGCGAATCTGGAAGCCTTCCGGCGCCGGGGCGTCAGGATGATGACCCTGGTGCATTCCCGCGACACGAGCTGGGCCGCCTCCTGCACCGGCGCCGCCGCCTCGGGCGGAGGGCGCGGCGGACTCTCGGCCTTCGGCGAAAGCGTCGTCCGGGAGATGAACAGCCTCGGGATCATCGTCGACGTTTCCCACGCCGCGGAGAGCGCCTTTTGGGACGCGCTCCGCGTTTCGCAAAAGCCGATCATCGCGAGCCACTCCTGCGCACATTCCCTGTGCGCCTCGCCGCGCAACTTGAAGGACGACCAGCTCCGGGCCCTGGCGGACTCCGGCGGCGTCGTCGGCGTCTGCTTTTTCCCCGCGTTCCTGTCGGACGAATACCGCCTCGGCCTGGACCGGGAGTGCGCCGACATCTTCGCGGAAATCGACGGAATCGAGAAGAAGTACGCCGCCGACTCCTCGGGGCTCCTGGCGGAATACATCAGGATCAACACGCGCCTGGCCGCCCGGCTCGCGGGCATCCGCGTTCCCATGGCCCGCGTCGCGGACCACATCGACCACGTCGTGGAAATCGCCGGGATCGACTCCGCCGCCCTGGGCTCGGACTTCGACGGAATATTCTCCGTCCCCGACGGAGTCTCCGGCTGTGACTTCTATCCGGACCTGGAAGAGGAGCTCCTCCGCCGCGGATACCCGGATGAAGCGGTGGACAAGATATTCGGCGGCAACTTCCTGCGCGTGCTGGCCGAGCACGACGGTTAGGGGCGTCCCGGTGGACAGCACCGTACTGAAACTGATCCTGACGCCGATACTGATCGGGTCGGCCAGCCTCGCGGGGCGCCGCTGGGGCCCGGCCGTGAGCGGGTGGCTCATAGCCCTGCCTTTCACGTCGGGCCCCATCGTTTTCTTCCTGGCCCTCGCGCACGGTCCCGGCTTCGCCCGGTCCGCCGCCCTGGGGATGCTGGCCGGCACCCTGTCCCAGGCGCTGTTCTGCCTCGCCTTCGGCAGGGCGGCGGCCCGTTTTCGCCGGACCCTATCCGCCGGGGCGGCCGGCACGCTCGCCTTCGTCCTTTCGACGGCGGTCCTCCGGTTCGTGAAACTGCCGGCGGCGGCGCTTTTCGCCGTGGTGATTCTGACCGTCCTTGCCGTCCTGCGGCTCATGCCGAAGCTGTCCCCGACCCCCGGAGGCGCCCGCCGGCTTCCCCCGTGGGATATCCCGGTGCGGATGATGATCGCCACATTTTTCGTCGTCGCCCTCACCGCCGCCGCCCCGGCCCTCGGGCCCGGACTGACGGGGCTGGTGTCTCCCTTTCCGATCATCACGCTGATTCTCGCGGCCTTTGCCGGTCATCAGGGCGGCGCCTCCGCCTCCGTCAAGGTGCTGAAAGGTCTCCTTATGGGGCTTTTTTCCTCCTCGGTCTTCTTTCTCGTCACGGCCCTCCTGCTGGGCCGTGTTCCCCTCGCTTTCGTCTTCGTCCCGGCCGTCGCCGCCGCGTTCGCCGTGCAGGGCTGTACCCTCCTCCTGATGCGGCGCTTTCCGGCCTGATTCCCCGGCGGCCGCCGCCTGCGGGGCGGAACAATTGTTTTGCGTTGTTCATTGACCAAGCCGTGGAACAATTGTTTTGCGTTGTTCGCTTCAGTAAATTAAAAAAAGAGGTTCACATGACAAAAGCGATCGTTCCGACCCTCTGGTTCAACAACAACGCCCGGGAGGCCGTCGATTTTTACGTATCGGTGTTCCCCGACGGGAAAATCATCGGCATCGACTACTACACGGAATTCGGGGAGGAGATAACGGGCCACAAAAAAGGGGACATCGTCACCATCGAATTCGAAATCATGGGCACCCGGTTCCTCGCGTTGAACGCCGGCCCCGAATTCGTCTTCAATCCGTCGGTCTCGTTCATGATACGCTGCGCCGACCAGAGGGAAATCGACCATTACTGGGACAAACTGTCCGCCTCCCGGGAGGACGAGCAGTGCGGATGGCTCAAAGACAGGTACGGACTTTCCTGGCAGGTCGTGCCGGCGATCCTTGAGGACATGCTGAAGAACGGCAGCGAAAAGCAGAGGCGGAACGTCACCGAAGCCTTCATGGCCATGAAGAAGTTCGACATCGGCCGGCTCGTCGAAGCGTACGAACAGGACGACATGAACACTGACCGTTCAAAACTCCTGGAAAATGCGGCGGCTGTCGCAGCCCGAATCAAACAACTACGCGACCCGCATATAACTCCGTTAACTGCCTTCGTTGATGAGCTTCGAAGAGAGGCCGGACCCGGAGCCGAGATCCCGTACTTCGATCCTTGGGATGGAGGTGTGGAAGCAACGACTTTATTTTTGCTGGAAGCTCCCGGTCGGAAAGCAGTGCAAACGGGTTTCGTGTCCCGCAACAATCCCGATGAAACGGCAAAGAACTTCTATGAGCTGAGCCTCGAGGCCGGCATCGATCGCAGGAAAACGATCGTTTGGAACGTGGTCCCGTGGTACATCGGCAACGGCAAAAAGAGACGCGCCCCAACTTCAAAAGACCTCGCGGAGGGGTTGAAGCCGCTTCCCAGGCTTCTCGCGTTGCTGCCCAAGCTTCGTACAGTTGTTCTTGTCGGGCGCAAGGCTGAAAAGGCCGCGATGCAGATTGATAAAAGCAGGTATACATTGTTCACCTGCCCACATCCGAGTCCAATGTTCGTGAACAATGCTCCAGGGAATCGTGAAAAGATTCTTCGGGTACTCAGAGAACTTGTCGTCTAACCACGCGATGCAGCCTGCGATACTCGAGAGCGCGCCCTTCCCGCGGCTGTATCCGGGCGCAAAGAAGCGTATTCCCCCCATCTTGTCTAATCTTTCTTTTTGCCCGATGATTATTCCGCCTCGGATCGCTGCAAAGGAGGCTATCGGCTTGAAAAAAACTTTCAAAGTCCTTCTGGTCGCCCTGGGCGTTCTTGTTTTCGTGCTCCTTGCGGCTTTCCTCGCTGTTTTTCTTTTCTCGTCCGGCACGTATGATGTCCCGGAAACGGTTGCCGCAAATCCCCGGCTGCCGGGCATCGAATTGAACGGGTATAAATTCCATGGCGAGACTTTCGGCGACCCGCTCAATCCGCCGGTCATCATCCTGCACGGCGGCCCGGGAGCAGACTATCGTTACCTGTATCCTCTAAAGGTTCTGGCCGATGATTATTTCCTCATCTATTACGACCAGCGGGGAACAGGCCTTTCCCCGCGCGTGCCGGCGGACGGGATCACGCTGGAAAACTACGTCGCGGATGTCGACGCGTTTGTCGGTCATTTCGGAAAAGGAAGGCCGGTGCACATTATCGGACACTCCTGGGGGGCGATGCTGGCTTCGCTGTACGCGGGGCGGTACCCGGGCAAGGTCCGGGGCCTGGTTCTGGCCGAACCGGGTTTTCTCAAAACGGACAATCTGGAGAATTCGGCGAAGGGGCCGTCCGCCGGTCTGCTCGTGCGGGCGGGATGGGCGATGGCGGAATCGATGCACATCCCGGATAAAAACGACGAGCACATCCGGAAGGACTATGTATACTCCCAGATCCTGGCCGGCATGAACAGGGAGGTATTCCATGTGCGGCGGCCGCTGGAACAGTGGCGCGCAGGTTACGCGGTCTTCGGGAATTTTTCCCTGAAAATGATGAAGGATCCGGCATTCAGAAAATCTTTGGACTTTGCCCGGGGTGTCGGGAACTTCAAAAACGAAGTCCTGTTTGTCACCGGAGAACTCAGCACGATAAGCGGCCCGGCTCAACAGCTCCGGCACGCGGAGCTTTTTCCCTGGTCCCGGGTGGCGGTGATAAAAGACGCGGGCCACTACATGTTCAACGAGAACCTGAAGGAGTGCGCCGCCGTAATAAGAGAGTATCTCGGGAAGCTGTAGCCTCATGTGGTACAATTTACCCCGGCGGCGGACGGACCCGCCGAAGAATTCGCGCAGAAAAGGAGTCTTCCATGAAAAAATCCGCCATCATTTTCATCCTGCTAATCCTGGCCGCCCTGTCTTTCGCGCAGACGGCGCCTCACGAAGGAAAGGGCGTGGAGGTCTCGTTCACGTTCACCCGGCAGAGCGGCATCGCCAGCAACCAGTTCGCCGTCTGGATAGAGGATGAAAAAGGGGCCCATGTCAAAACGCTTCATGTTACCCGCTTCACCGCGAAAAAAGGCTGGAAGACCCGGCCCGATTCACTGCCCGGATGGGCCAGGGCCTCCGGCATTGCCGCCGGCGGGAAAAACGAGGCGGACGCGGGATCGGGCGCGACGCCGAAAACGGGGCAGGTGAAATACGTCTGGGATTACACCGACGAGAACGGCCGGCGTGTCTCCGGCGGAAACCATGTCGTAAAAATCGAAGGCAGCACGCGGTGGAAGAACAGGATCGAATTCACCGCGCGGCTGGGAAAAGACGGGCGGGTGGAAATCGAAAGAAATGTCCTGGGCGACAACGAAAAGGAAAACGCGATGATAAAGGATGTGGTGGTCAGAAAG
>CAZGUL010000148.1:0-7082 GCA_964529055.1 uncultured Spirochaetaceae bacterium | reverse complement strand
CAGGAGCCGAAAAAAAGGACCCGCACCCGGCCGACCGCCGCGTCGCGGCTGCGCCGGCTGGAAGGAAAACGCCGGGCCGGCGTCAGAAAAAACCTCCGGCGGCCGCCGGAGGAATAAAACGCTTGACAATCCGGCGGCCCGGCCCCATAATGGACCCTGATATATCTATCACATATTAGCACTCAGGAGGCTTCTCATGAAGAAATTTCTCGCGGCGGTCCTGGTTCTGGGACTTCTGGCTTCGTCTTTTGCGTTTGCCGGCGGCGGCGCGGAAAAGGGCAATAAAGAAGTTCAGTCCGTGACCTACAAGCTTGCCCACAGCTACCAGCCGACTCACTCCTTTTCGAAGGGCGTCAAAAGGCTCATCGACGTGGTCAAGGAGAAATCCGGCGGCAAATTCATCATCAACGAGTTCCCGGCCGCCCAGCTCGGCAGCGAGAAGGACATCGCCGACGGCGCGGTGAACGGCGTCATCGACATGGTCATCATCGGCCCCGGCGAAATCGGCAAGCGGTACAAGCCGGTCCTGATCTTCGAAGGGCCTTTCCTGTTCTCCGGCTACGATCACGCCCAGAAGGTTCTTAAGGGATCCATCGGCAAGGAACTCTGGGACGGCTGCCTCAAGGCCACCGGCCTGCGCCAGCTCGCCACCCTGTACTACGGCACCCGCTACGTCACCTCGAAGAAGCCCATCCGCACCCCCGAGGACATGAAGGGGATGAAGCTCCGGGCGCCGGACATGCCGATGAGCGTCGCGAACGCCCGCGCCATGGGCGCCAACCCGACCCCGATGGCCCTGTCCGAAGTCTACCTCGCCCTGCAGCAGAACGTCGTGGACGGCCAGGAAAACCCGATCCCGACCATCTACACCCAGAAGTTTTTCGAGGTCCAGAGCCACATCAACATGACGGGCCACGTTTTCCAGGTCACCCCGCTGTTCATCAGCGAGAAAAAGTACCAGGCTCTTTCGCCCGAACTGCGGAAGGTCCTCGATGACGCGGTCGCCCAGGTGGCGCCGACCATCGACGGGGAGATCATTAGCGACGAGAAAAAGATGCTCGAGGAAATGAAGTCCCGGGGCATGCAGGTCGTCCAGCCCGACGTCGCGTCCTTCGTGAAGGCCACCGCGTCGGTGTACAAGGACTTCGAAAGCAACTGGGGACCGGATCTCTACAACAAGATTCAGGCCCTGCGGTAATCCGGACCGATTAGCGAGCGGGAGGCTGGGCCTCCCGCTTTTTTATCACACACAAAGAGTCGCCATGAAATTTTTGAACAAATTGGAAGAGGTCTTCGTGATGGCCGGGTTCGCCGTCATGGGGATCGTGCTGGCCCTCCAGATCTTCATGCGCTATGTGCTCAACCACCCCCTGGTGTGGAGCGAGGAGCTTGCCCGGTATCTCTTCGTCTGGGTGACCTTCATCGGCGCGAGTTACGGCGTGCGGCACAAGATCCACATCAGCATGGAAGTTCTCTTCATCCGCCTGCCGCAAAAGGCGAAGTTCGCGGTGACGGTTCTCACCAACATTTTGTCCATCGCGGTTTTCGCCTACCTTATCCCCTGGGGTTTTGCCTTCGTGCAGGACCAGAAGAACATCCTTTCATCGGCCATGCAGATTCCCATGAGCTGGGTCTTCATATCCGTACCTGTGGGCTGTTTCATCGTCTGCCTCAGGCTCCTGGGGGACACCGTCCGGGTGATCAGGACGAAAGGAGAATACCTATGATCCTGCTGCTCGGTTCGTTCTTCCTTCTCCTGGTGATAAAGGTCCCGGTGTCGTTCTCGTTGCTGACAAGTTCGCTGCTCTACCTCGTGGCCAACGACATCTCGCCCCTGGTGGCGATCCAGCGGATGGCCATGGGAATCGGCGACTCCTTTCCGCTGATGGCGGTGCCCTTCTTCATTCTCGCGGGCTCTATCATGAACACCGGCGGCATCACGACCCGCATCTTCGACTTCGCCGACAGGGTCGTCGGCCACATCACCGGGGGGCTCGGCCACGCCAACATCCTGGCCAGCATCATCTTCTCCGGCATGTCGGGGACCGCCATAGCCGACGCCGGCGGCCTGGGCGCCATCGAGCTGAAGGCCATGAAGGACGCCGGGTACGACGAGGACTTCAGCCTCGCGGTCACCGGCGCGAGCTCCATCATCGGGCCCATCATCCCGCCCAGCGTGCCCGCCGTCGTCTTCGGCGTCATAGCCGGGGTTTCCATCGGGCGGCTGTTCATCGCCGGCGTCGTGCCGGGGCTCCTGATGGGGGGAGCGATGGCCGTTTTCGTCTACCTGCAGAGCAGGAGACGGGGCTACCCGAAAAAGAAGAGGGCCACGTTCCGGGAAATCGTCGATGCCACGCGGAAATCGTTTTTCGCCCTGCTGACGCCGGTGGTCATCATCGGCGGCATCCTGATCGGGGTCATCACCCCCACCGAGGCGGCGATCATCGCGGTGGTGTATTCCCTCATCCTCAGCATCGCGTACCGGGATTTCGCCCCCCGGGACATCGTCCGGGTCCTCCGGGAAACGGCGAACAGCACGGTCAGCGTCATGCTCATCGTGGGCTGCGCGTCCCTTTTCGGATGGATCCTTGCAAGCGAGCAGATACCCCAGAAGCTCTCCTCGTTCTTCCTGGCCACGCTGCCGAACAAGTACGCCGCCTTCCTGGTCATCAACGCGCTTCTGTTCGTCGCCGGCACCTTCATGGAAACAATTTCGGCCCTGACGATCCTGACCCCGGTCCTGATGCCCGTGGTCGAGGGCTTCGGCATCGATCCGGTGCATTTCGGCATCGTGATGATCCTGAACCTGATGATCGGGCTGCTGACGCCGCCGGTGGGGATGGTGCTGTACGTGCTTGCCGGAGTGTCCAGCGTATCGTTCGAGAAAATCGCGAAGGCCGTCTGGCCCTACATCATCGTGCTCGCGCTGGTTCTTCTGCTGATAACCTTCGTTCCGCAGATCGCGCTGTTTCTGCCGAATCTGCTGTTCGGATCCAATTAGAAAGGAGTGTGTATGGCGTTACAAGCTGACCGCAAGGCCTACCTGGAAGGGCTCTGCGGGAAATTCCGGAACAAGCTGATCGACACCTTGTTCAGTATCCAGACCGGGCATCCCGGCGGCTCCCTGTCCGCCGCGGAGATCGTGACGACCCTGTACTTCGAGAAGATGCGGACCGACCCGAAGAACCCGAAGTGGGCCGACCGTGACCGCTTCGTTCTCGGAAAGGGCCACGCGGCGCCGATCCTCTACATCGCGCTTGCGGAAAAGGGCTTTTTCCCCGAGAAGGACCTGGAAACGCTGCGCCAGCTCGGGAGCCACCTGCAGGGGCACCCCTGCGCGAAGAAGACCCCCGGCGTGGAACTGTCCACCGGGCCCCTCGGGCTGGGTCTGCCCGCTGCCCTCGGAATGGCCCTCGGCGCGCGGCTGGACAACAAGGACTTCACCGTTTACGTCCTTCTGGGCGACGGGGAAATCCAGGAAGGCGTGGTCTGGGAAGCGGCCATGTCGGCGTCCAAGTTCAAGCTGGACAACGTCGTCGCGATCCTGGACTATAACAGGGTGCAGCTGGACGGAACGGTGGACGAAATCATGCCCCTCGGGGACGTTAAGGCGAAGTGGGCATCCTTCGGCTGGAACGTTATCGAAATCGACGGCCACAAGGTTGAGGAGATTTCCGACGCCGTGGACAAGGCCAAAACCGTGAAGGGCCGGCCGACCATCATCGTCGCCCGCACCGTGAAGGGCAAGGGCGTTTCCTTCATGGAGGGAAAGAACACCTGGCACGGGAAGCCGATCAGCAGGGAAGAGTACGAAGCCGCGAAGGCGGAACTCAGAGGAGGAAAGTGATGGCCGGAGTTACGGGCAAACCCATGCGCCAGGCCTACGGGGAGGCCCTCGTGGAGCTGGGCGGGAAATATAAAGATCTGGTGGTTTTCGACGCCGACGTGGCGAACTCGACGCGGACGATCATGTTCTCCCAGGCGTACCCCGACAGGTTCTTCAACGTGGGAATCGCGGAGATGAACATGGCCGCCATGGCGGCGGGAATTTCCACGGTCGGAAAGATACCGTTCATCAACACCTTCGCGTGCTTCATGGTCCTGCGCTGCGCAGACCCGATCCGCAGTCTCATGGCGTACACGAACCTGAACGTCAAGATCGCCGGCGCCTACGCCGGTCTCTCCGACTCCTACGACGGCGCGAGCCATCATGCCATCCTGGACATCGCGTTCATGCGGGCCCTGCCGAACATGACGGTCATTTCCCCCTGCGACGGAGGAGAGGCCGCCGCCGCGACGGAAGCCGCGATCCTCCACAAGGGCCCGGTTTACCTGCGGCTGCACCGCAACGAGATGCCGGCCCTGACGGATTACTCCGGGGAACCCTTCACCATCGGCAGGGGAAAAATCCTGCGGGACGGACGGGACGTCACCATCGTCGCCACGGGCTACATGGTCCACAAGGCGATGGCCGCGGCCGAAATCCTGAAGGCCGAGGGGGTTTCGGCCAGGGTCGTCAACATCAGCACGATCAAGCCGCTGGACAGGGACCTCATCCTGAAATGTGCCGGGGAGACGAAGGGCATCGTGACCGCGGAGGAGCACTCGGTCCACGGCGGGCTGGGAAGCGCGGTGGCCGAACTGCTGGCGGAGAAAATGCCCGTCCCGATGGCCTTCGTCGGGGTGCAGGACACCTTCACCGAGTCCGGGGATTACGAAAAGCTGCTCGAGAAGTACGGACTTTCGGCGGACCGGATCGCCGAAAAGGCGAAAGGGCTCCTGAAAAAATAAAAGAGGACGGCATGCAGGTCCCGGTGAAGGACGGAACACCCGTTCAGGCTCTTCAGGAAAAAGTCTACCACCGTCTCAAGGAGCGGATCGTGAACTGCGAAATGCTCCCCGGGGCGGTGATCTCCGAGGACCTCCTGGCCGGGGAATTCGGGACGTCCCGGACCCCCATCCGGGAGGCCTTTCTGCGCCTTCAGCGGGAGAACCTGGTGGTCATTTTCCCGCGCCAGGGGACCTTCGTGTCCCAGATATCCCTGAAGGACATCTACGAGATTTACCAGATCAGGCTCATCATCGAGCCCAAGGTCGCGCGCATCGCGTGCCGGAGCATGGAAACGGCGGTGCTGCAGGGTTTCCGAGAATGGTTTCTGACGGTGGACATGGGCTCGTGCTCCTTCAGGGAATGGTTCAAGTACGACAGGGAACTGCACGGGTACATCATCGAATGTTCCGACAACCGGCATCTGAAGCTCATGTACGGATCGATAATGGACCAGAACCAGCGGATGCGGGTCCTGGCGGGAAAGGTGCCGATGCGGATCAGCGACACGAACCGGGAACACGTGGCCATCGTCGACGCGCTCCTGTCGAAGGACGAGGACCGGGTGGAGAAGGTCATGTACACCCACGTGCTCGCGTCCCGCGACGCGGCGCTGCGGATCGACGGATTTCTGAACGAATAGGAGAAGGATAATGAGCATTGAAAAAACTCTCGAGGAACGCATCGCGAAGGAACGGGCCGCCGAGGAGGCGCTGTCGGAGGACATGCTCCTGAACAGGATACGAAGCGGCGACGACGCGGGCGCCCGCGGGGTCCTCATGTATTTCACGAAAACCGCCGCGCTCCCCGCGCGGATCGACGGCGTTCTTTCCTCCGTGGAAAGGGAAATCGCCGCGGCGCCGCAGCGGACGAAAGTCGACATGCTGAGGTTCCTGACGTATCTGTCCCTCGACCTGTCCACCTTCGTTCCCGAATGGGTGCTCCTGAAGACCCTGTCCGCCGCCGACACCGCGGCCCTCGCCGCGGGGACGCTGAAACGGCTTGCAGCCCTGGCGGAGCGGGAAAAATCCGCCGCGGCGGACCTCCTCGCCTTTCTCCGCAAGGAGGCGTTTTCCCGGCTCAAGGCGGAGGCCGTGGCCGACGACGAGGCGAACCGGCTCGCCGACGGGCTCGTCGGAGGAGGCCTCGCCGGTTTCGTCAAAACCATCGCGGAGGAGTCGAAAAAGTCCAACCTCCGGGCCGCGGCGAAGGCCCATGTGGACGGGAACCTCTTTACCGAGATCGGCAACGATTACGCTGATTTCCTGAACTACGTCATCTGGCTCGGCGGCTCCTTCGTCACGACGAACCCGGTGCTCATCAAGCTGGCCTGGGACATCGATCCCGCCTTCTGGAACGCCCGGGTCGACGAGGTCGTCGCGTCCCGGTACGCGAAGGCCGAGCTCTCGAAAATTCTGTCCGGCACCGAGGAAGAACTCACCGCCGCGATCGAGGACATCAACAACTACGTCACCATCGCCGTCGTCGAGCGGAACTGCCGGATGCTCCGGCCGATCTTCCTGCTCACCGGCGGCCGCCAGGGCTACGTGAGCCTGCAGGTCAACCCGAAGGCCCACAACGACGGCGACAGGATGGCCCGGGAAGCGACGCTGATCTACGGGGAACTGGAAAAGCGTCTCGGCGGGGTTCCGAACGTGGTCATCAAGGTGCCTTCGACGGCTGCGGGAGTCCACGCGGCGGAAAAGCTCACCGCGAAGGGAATCGGAGTCACCGTGACGCTGACCTTCAGCCTTTTCCAGGCCCTTCCGTTCGCGAAGACCCTCCAGGCGGGGCATCAGCTCATCTCCTACATCGCCATCATGAATGGCCGGCTCGCCTTCCCGGTGCGGGACGAACTGAAGAAGAACGGCGTTTCCGGAGGCGTCGAAGCCGCCCGGTGGGCGGGGGTTGAGGTGGCCCGGAAGGCGGCGAAACGGATGTATTTCCCCGCCGCGCAGGGCGGGCTGGGGGTGGATAAAAACAAGGTCAAGATCATGATCGCGTCGCTGCGGATCTATGACGACTGGCTGCCGGACATCTCCGAGCTCTGGGGCATTCCGGTGATCACGATCTTCCCGAACGTCCGGCGGGCCTACGACGCCCACGAGCGTCACCTGGACCCCGACACCGTGAGCTCGGCGACACCCGAGGTGGATGTGGAAGTCATGGCGAAGAGCGAGATTTTCCGCCAGGCCTGGTGGACCCCGGAGGACGGGAATTCCGCCCGGCCTGACCGGCCCCTGACGCTGGAGAA
>CAZGUL010000147.1:0-7139 GCA_964529055.1 uncultured Spirochaetaceae bacterium | reverse complement strand
CCGCCGACGAACTGGTGGTCCAGCAGGGAAAAAACGGGGGGGCTGATGATTCCCCTGTGGGGCAACCACATAATCGACTACATTCTCTGGATGTTCGGCGAGAAGCCCGGGCGCGTCTATTGCGAGGCGCTCCGGAACAACCCGAACTGGGAAGGCGAGGACGAGGTGACGATCATCATCGGCTTTTCGCGTGACAGGTACGCGACTGTCAAAATGTCGTGGAACACACGGCTCCGCGAGGCCGGCGAATGGGACGGCAAGGGGAAGATGCTGTCCTCCGCCGATATCGTGTATGAGCGGTATATCCAGGGAACGGCGGGGACCCTGCATCTCGGGGACGAGACGGAGCTGAAGCTGAACGGAAACGTCGTTCTTCAGGGACCTCAGAAGCCGGGCAATTTCGCCCTGGAGATCCGGGAATTCGCGGAATCGATACGGGAAAAACGGGAGCCGCTGACATCCGGAAGGCGGGTCCTGGATATCATCCGGACGCAGGATGCGGCCCTTTTAAGCGCGGCACGGCATGAAGTCGTGCGATTATAGGAGGCGGAAATGTTCGAGCTCGGGCTTTCGGGTCAAATGTTCGACGGCGGCTCAATTTGGGAACACCTGTCGGCGGCCAAGCGGGTCGGTTATTCCTGCGTCGAGTTGAGGAGCACCCATGTCAAACCGGAAACGCCGCGGGACGAGCAGGCGAAAATACGGCGGGCGATGGACGAAGCCGGCCTTTACGCGAGCTGTCTGTCGTGCTTCGTCGGGAATTACGGACTTCTCACGGACGAAGAGTGCGATGCGGCCTTCGAGACCTATAAGCGTTATGTCGATCTCGCGGCGTTTATGGGTTCCGGGATGGTGCGGATGTGGCCGGCCTGGCAGGAATCCTCCTCGGCGCCTCCCGGAATCTGGGAGAGGGCGGCGGAATGGATCAAAAAATCGGCGCTTCACGCCCGCGGGTACGATCAGAAAATCGTCCTCGAGATGCATCACGGCACCCTCTGCGATACGGCCGCCTCGAGCGTCCGCCTCCTCGGCATGATAGGGGAGGAAAACGTCGGCGTCACGCTGGATCCGGTCAACCTGTACCAGGTGCCCGCGGACTACGGCGAGGAGGCGATAAAACTCCTCGGGAAAAGTCTTTTCAACGTGCATATCAAGGACATAATCCGGCTTCAGTCGGACGATTATCCCTGCAGCTTCGCCTACTCCTACTACGCGAAGCATATAGGGCGTTTCGCGAAGGTCGTGCCGCCCCGGAGCCTGAAAAAGGAGCGTTTTTACTGCCACCGGCGGATCGGCGCGGGCGGGGTGGACTGGGCGCATGTTCTCAAAAGCCTGATAAAACACGGCTACAAAGGCCGGCTCATCGTGGAGAGCGTTTCGGAGACGAACAGGCAGATGCCGTCCGGATTCGATCTCGCGGAAGCCTGCTTCAGGGACGTCGCGGCGCTGCTGGAATTACTTGACCAAATCGCTCATATCCCCCCACAATGAGCAGCGGCGCGGAGGTTGTGTCGCGTAAAAAAGTCTTCCGCGCCGGGGAGGGAACGATGACGGAATCCGCATGGGGCGTCCGGGACGCCCGGGGCGAGTGGGTGCCCGACGAGCTGCCGAAGCGCTCGCCCTTGTTCTCGCGGCCGTGGCGGCCGGTGGCCATCCTGAAATACCTCTTCGCTCCCGGGGGACTGTACGTGCCCTTCAACCTTTTCTACCTTCTCCTGGCGGTGCCCGTCTGGCTGTACCTGACGCCGGGGCCGGAGAGGACTGCGGTCTTCGCCGCCGACTGGGTGGCGCTTATCTACCTGAGAAACGCCGCGATGATGATCGCGGTGTTCGGCGGCTTTCACTTCTGGTTCTACATCAGAAAGGCCCAGGGGACCAAATACAAGTACACCGACAAATGGATGGCCGTGGGGGACAAAAAGTTCCTCTTCGGCAATCAGACGTGGGACAACATCTTTCACAGCCTGACGAGCGGCTGCGGAGTCTGGACGGCCTACGAGGCGGTGACCCTCTGGGCCTTTGCCAACGGGATCATCCCCACGGTGAGCGCTCGTGAGCATCCGGTTTACTTCTCGCTCCTGCTGCTGGCGGTGGTGTACCTGCGGGAAACACATTTCTACTGGGTCCACCGGCTGAGCCACTGGAAGCCCATCTTTCCGCTCGTCCACTCCCTGCACCACCGGAACGTCAACGTGGGGCCCTGGTCGGGGATGTCGATGCATCCGCTGGAACACATCCTGTACCAGTCCGGCGTTTTCCTCCACTGGATCATCCCGTCCCACCCGGTACACGCCATCGCGCACCTCATGCACGCGGGGCTCTCGCCGGTGAAGGGGCATTCGGGCTTCAACAAGTTCATCATCTCCGGGTTCGACGACGAAAAACGGGAGCGCTTCCTGAAGGCGGGCAACTACCTGCATTACCTGCACCACCGGTATTTTACGGCCAACTACGGCAACGACGTGGTGCCGCTGGACAGGTGGTTCGGCAGTTTCCACGACGGGTCGCCCGAGTCGCTGGCCGCCCTGATGGCCCGGCGCAGGAAAGGATCGAAAAAGGAGCGGGGCGGGGCCGAATGAGGCCGCACTCCGCGGCGGTTCAGCCTCCGGCGGCCGCCAGGGCTTCCTCCGCAAGAACGAAACCTCCGGCGATTCCGGAGAGTTCCCCCAGGCCCGGCGGGACGATGTACACGTCCATCCGCGACAGAAGGGGCTCCGCGGCGACGTAGCCGTTCAGGAGCCCCGCCGTCTTTTCGCGTATCTTCGGCAGGAGGGTCTCGTTCCGCATGACGCCCCCGCCGATGATGACGATTTCCGGCGAAAGGACGAGGAGCATGTCGACGATCCCCGCGGCGAGGTAGGCGGCCTCCAGGTTCCACACCCGTTCGTCCCCGGCGAGCTCCGCGGCGGGCTTTCCCCACCTCCCTTCGATGGCGACCCCGCAGGCAAGCCCCTCCAGGCAGTCCCCGTGGAACGGGCAGGAGCCGGGGTAGGGGTCCGCGGACAGATCGTGGGGAACCCGGATGTGGCCCATTTCCGGGTGGAGAAGGCCGTGAAGGGGCCGCCCGCCGGCCAGGGCGCCTCCGCCTATGCCGGTTCCGACGGTGATGTACAGGACGTTTTCGCGGCCCCGGGCGGCGCCCCAGCGGGCCTCCCCCAGGGCGGCCCCGTTGACGTCGGTGTCGAGGCCGACGGGAACCCCCAGCGCGGACGCGAAGGCCCCGGCGATGTCGGCGCCGCTCCAGCCCGGCTTCGGCGTGGATGTGATCCGTCCATACCCGGGCGACTCCTTCCGGAGGTCCACCGGGCCGAAGGACGCAATTCCCAGGGCCGCGATCTCCCCGTGCCGCCTTTCCGCGGCCCGGAAAAAGTCCACGGCCCGGCGGAAGGTCTCCTCAGGCTCTCCGGTGGGGATGACGGTCCTTTCCCGGACCGCGTTCGGGCCGGATCCGACGGCGAGGACGAATTTGGTTCCGCCTGCCTCGACGGAGGCGTACAGGGTTTTCATTTCCCGCTCCTTTCCTCCCGGAATACTACCCGGGAACGCGCCGGGAGGGAAGTGCCGCGCTCCTCCGGCCCGCCCGTTTTTCGTTGTCTTTCCTCCGTCATCTTTCGTATATTTTCACCATGAAAAAAGCATTTCCGTTTATCCTGCTCGCGGTGGTGACCGCCGCGGGGTGCTCTTCGGTCCCGAAGATGGAGACCGTTCCCCGGGTGGACCTCGAACGGTTCATGATTGACTGGTACGTCATCGCGGCGATCCCCACCTTCATCGAAAAAGAGGCGTACAACGCCGTTGAGTCCTACCGGCTCGGCGGGGACGGAGTCGTGGAGACCACCTTCACCTTCCACAAGGGCGGTTTCGACGGCCCGCTGAAGACCTACCGGCCCCGGGGTTTCATCCGGAACACGGAAACGAACGCGGAGTGGGGCATGCAGTTCGTCTGGCCCTTCAAGGGGGAGTTCCTGATCATCTACCTGAACGAGGAATACTCCCAGACGGTCATCGGCAGGAGCAAGCTCGACTACGTGTGGATCATGGCGAAAACTCCGGAAATACCGGAGGCGGATTACGCGAAAATCGTCGCCTTTCTCGCCGATTTGGGCTACGACACGGGGAAAATCCGGAAAGTGCCGCAGAAGTGGTGACGGGGCCTGCGCGCCGCCTCGCCTCCGGCGGCTATTTTTTCCTGAACAGGTAGTGGGTGACGTTCCAGACCCGTCCCCCGCCGTAGCCGAAGAAGACGGCGCAGGACAGGAAGAACAGCCTCCACCTGTGCCACCAGCGGCGGGCGTCCTCCCCGTAGGTATCCCGGAGCACCGGCATGATGCCGTCCTTTCGCTTGTCCATCCTCTGGAGCCACGCCAGCAGGGTCTTCGTGTAATGCCGGCCGTCCACCTTCCAGGTCTTTTCGATCGCCAGATCGTCGGCGAAATACAGCGGAAGCTCCGTGGACGGCATCATGCCGCCGGCGAAGAAATTCCGTGCCATCCAGTCGTCGTCGCTGTCCGCGTCGTAGAAGGAGGGGAGCCCCTCGGCGGTGAAGATGTGCATGAAGAATTTCCCCCCCGGCGCGAGCCAGCCGGATATGCGCCGGAAGAGTTCCCGGTAGTTCCGCATGTGCTCGAACATCTCGATCGAGACGACCCGGTCGCAGGTGCCTTCCTCCGCCGCGAAATCGTTCATGTCCGCGGTGACGACTTCCAGGTTGCCGAGCCGTTCCTCCGCGGCCTTTCCGTCGATCCATGCCTTCTGCGTCGCCGAGTGGGACACCGCTGTAATTCGGCTGTTCGGGAATCGCCGGGCAAGATACAGCGACAGGGAGCCCCAGCCGCAGCCCAGCTCGAGAATCCGCATGCCGTCTTTTATCCCGGCGCGCCCGGCCGTAAGATCCAGCATCGCGGTCTCGGCGGCTTCGAGGTTTTTACCGTCCTCCCGGGTGGGGCGGAAATCGTTCCACAGGCAGCAGCTGTACTTCATGTTGGCGCCCAGAACCTGGGTGAAGAATTCGGTGGGCACCTCGTAATGCTGCCTCTTCGTGTCGGTGGTCCTGAGGGCGACGGGCTGGCCGTCCAGTTCCCCGATGAAGGCCGCGAGCCGGGACATCCGCTCCTCGGCGTCCAGGTCCGTTCCCCGCTTGTCCGCCGCGAGTATCCTTTTTATCGCCGCCTTCATCAGGAAGTCGGGCACCAGCCCGGAGTCGATGATTCCGTCGTACCGCATCGTGTTCGCCTCGCTTTTTAATTGACTGTTTCGGTAGTCTTTATGATATTGAATATATTCACGATACGGGCAAAGGCAAGAGGAACCCATGAAAAAGAACCGCGTTTCCTTCGTTCTTGTTCTTGTCATCGCGCTGGCGGGCGCGGGGGGTGCCGCGGCGACCACGGCGGCGGACGAGGAGCTTTTCACCGGGGACATCTACCTGGCGGGAACGAACCGGGGTGAACTCCTGTTCCGCCAGACCAACAGCGTCGAGAAAAACGGTGACGTCACGGTTCTCCGCCACGTCTACACCCTGCCGGACGGGAAACCCGCAACGGTGGAGGAAGTCACGCTCCGCGGCGGGGAGCTGGAAAAGTACTTCGTCGACTTCGCCACCAACGACTGCGGCTGCAAGCTCGAGCGGACCGGCGACACCGTGCGTTTCAGCTTCTTCCGCGGCGACACCACGAAATCCGGCGAGAGGGACTACGTTCCCACCCTGATAACCGGCCCCACATTGGGCGGCTTCATACGGCAAAATTGGGAAGCCCTGGAGAAGGGCGAAACGGTGTATTTCCACTTTCCCGCGATGCCTCTGCAGAGGATAGTCCGGTTCAAGCTTTCCCGGAACGACGGTTCCCCGTACGCGGGGGCGGGAAAAATCGTCCTCAAAATGGACATCGCGAATTTCTTTATCCGCCTGTTTGTCGACCCGGTGGACCTGGTTTTCGACGTTCCCACCCGCCGGCTCTCTTCCATCCACGGCAAGAGCCTGCTGGAACGGGAAGTGAACGGAAAAATCGAGAACCCCGTGGTGGACATCTACTACCGGTACGAGGGCTGACGGGATGGAGGGCATACTGAACTGGGTCCGCGGGAACCTGTGGTTCATCCTTTTTTTCGCCTGGGGCATACCGCTGGGATACTACCGGAGCAGGTTCCGCAAGATCGTCTACGAAACCGACAGCTGGACCATCAACATCAAGCCCGTCTTCGTGAAGGAAACGAAGGCCCTCATCGGAAACATGTACCCGGGCAACCCCGAATACATCCGGTTCCGGAATTTTTACCGGCTCTACCTGGGGGTGTACGGCTTGTTGTTCGCCGCGTGGAGAATTTTCGGATAGAAGGCCGAGTTGACGGGAGGACCCCGGGCTGGTAGCATGACCGGCAGGAGGACCACCATGCAGGATGTGAGAGTTCCCATCGGCCGGAAAATCGCGGTGACGGCCCACTGCCTTCTGAACCAGAACACCAAGCCCCATCTGCGGGCCCGTTTCCCCGGCATTGCGGATCCGGTCCTGGACGCGGTCCGCGAGGCGGGCTACGCCCTTTTCCAGCTGCCGTGCCCGGAAATCTCCTTCGCCGGCATCAACCGTTTTTCCCAGGTCATAGAGCAGTACGACACGCCGGCCTACAGGACCCACTGCGCGGGTCTCGCGGGCTTCGTGCTGGACCAGCTGGAGCCTTTCCTGCTGAACGATTTCCGGGTGGTCCTCATCGGCCTGGACGGAAGCCCCTCCTGCGGCGTCGATTTGACGGGAAGCAGCGGTGAATGGAAGGGTTTCCCTCCCGCCGTACGGTTCGACGAGAAATACCCGGTGCGGGAGGGAAGCGGTGTCTTCATCCGGGAGTTCCGCCGGGAAATCGACCGCCGGGGACTCGCCCATCCCCCGTATTACGGGGTTCCGCTGGACAAGTTCGGCGTCGATCTCGGCGCGATAAAGGAGGAGCTTCTCGCGAAGCTCCGGGCCTCCGGCTGATTACAGGAGCGGACCGGGTTTGAATTTCTTCGCCGGCGGCGTCGCGTAAAACGCCCGCTTGGAATGCCGGAGCCCCGCGTCCACCATGGCCTCGCACATCTTGAGCGCCACCGACGAGGGATCGAGCACCTTGATCCCGAGCTTCCGCTCCACTTCCTCGGCGTAGCCCAC
>CAZGUL010000146.1:0-7197 GCA_964529055.1 uncultured Spirochaetaceae bacterium | reverse complement strand
TCCTTTACGAGAATGAAAAGCCGGATTCCCGCCGAATGGTACGAGGAATGGAAAAACATCAGCGTCCGCGCCTACCTGAACGACAAGGACATGAAGGAGTACCTGCTTGAGAATTCGACCTGAGGACATTCCCGGCATGAAAGTCACGGTAATGGGGCTGGGACTCAACGGCGGCGGCCTGGAATCCGCCCGTTTTTTCGCCCGCCGCGGCGGGGACGTGACCGTCACCGACCTCCGTAGCGGGGAGGTCCTCGCGCCCTCCCTGGAGGGCCTCGCCGGGCTGCCGGTCCGCCTCGTCCAGGGCCGCCACGAGATCGACGACTTCCGCGGCGCCGACCTGGTGATCAAAAATCCGGCGGTCAAGCCCGACTCCCCGTTCCTGGCGGCGGCACGGCGGGTGGAAACGGACATATCCGTCTTCCTGTCCCTGTGCCGGGGGCCCGTCCTCGCGGTGACCGGCAGCAAGGGCAAGTCCTCCACCGCATCCGCCCTGCATTTCATCCTCGCCCGGACCCGTCCCGGGGCGCGCCTCGGCGGAAACATAACCACATCGCCCCTCTCGTTCCTGGACGAGGTCACGGACGACACCCCGGTTGTGCTGGAGCTTTCGTCCTGGCAGCTGGGGGACATCCGGGGCATGGGCGTCCTGAAACCGCGCGTCGCCGTCATCACGAACATCCACCCTGACCACATGGACCGCTACGGTTCCATGGAGCCCTACGTGGCGGACAAAAAGCTCATTTACGCCGACCAGGGACGGAGCGATCATACCATCGTCTCCTTCGACGACCCGTACGGACGGAGCTTCGGGGCGGAAACCCCGGGCGTCGCGGCGTATTTTTCCCGGAACCCCCTTCCGGCGGGGGTAAGCGGCGCCTTCCTCAGGGAAGGCGAAGGCCGGGTCCGGACCCCGGGCGGGGAAGCCCGGATCGTACCCCGGGACCTCCGGGTCGTCGGGGAGCACCAGCGGCTCAATCTGCTCGCCGCGGGCCTCGCGCTGGTGAGGTTCGGCCTGTCCCCGGAAGAGGTCGAGGCGGGCGCGGCGGAGTTTCCCGGCATCGAACACCGCATCGAGCCCTGCGGCGAGACGCGGGGGGTTAAATTCTACAACGATTCCGCGGCCACGATTCCCGAGGCCCTGGTCGCCGCGGTGAAAAGCTTTTCCTCCCCGGTTCTCCTCGTCACCGGCGGTACGGACAAGCTGCTGGATTTTTCGGTTTTCGCCGAAGCGGCCTCCCTGCCTAAGGGGATATTCCTACTGGAGGGGACCGCCACGGAAAAGATCCGCCGCATTCTGGACGAACGGGGGATCCCGTACCGGGGGCCCTACGACAACCTGGAGGCCGCGGTCCTCGCCGCCGCCGAGGCCGCCCGCCCCGGCGACTCGGTGGTGCTGTCGCCGGGCTGCACCTCCTTCGGGATGTTTCTGAACGAATTCGACCGGGGCCGGAAATTCAAGGCCGTCGTCGCCCGGCTCACCGGGTCGACGTGAGCCGGGGCATCTCCCCGTACAGGCCGGATATGTCGTAGACTTCCAGGTTGTCGTCGAGAAAATCGGTAAAGGCGATCCGCCTGCCGTCCGGCGAAACGGCAAGGCCCGTGGGCTGGTTGCGTCCCCAGGTCCAGTCGACGATCTTCATCGATTCCGCGTCGATGACGATGACCTTTCCGAAATCCGGGCCTTTTTTCAGGTACGTTTCCGGATTGTTTTTTCCCCGTGACGACACGAACAGGAACCTCCCGTCACCGCTCATCGCCAGGGTGTTCAGGTTGCTGCCCGCCCACACGGACGAAACCACCCTGTCTTCATCCAGGGAAAAGCAGGAAACCCTGCCCGTGGCCATGTCGCTGACGTAGCCCCGTCCCCGTTTTTCGTCCAGCACGATGTGCCGCTTCGCCCCCGGCCCGAATTCCAGGGTCGTCTTAACGGTAAAATCGGAAAGGTCGATTTTGTCGATGTTGCCGGTGTCGAAGATGCAGACATAGAGGAATCTGCCGTCCGCCGTAGCCGCCATTCCCCGGGGCACACCTGACACGGGAACTGTACGCAGCAGGCCCCGGGAGGCGACGTCCACGACGGAAACGTTTTTGGTGAGCCAGTTCGAAACGAAGGCGAGTCTTTCGTCGGCGGACAGGGCGATGACCTTCGACCAGCGGCCCCCCGTATCGACGCTCTCCAGAAGATCCCAGGTCCCTTCCCGCAGGACGTGGACCTGCCCGGTGTCCATCTGGGACACCCAGACCTCACCGCGGCTCCGCACCAGGACCGATTCCACGTAGCCCCGGTGTCCGCTTCCCGGCGGGGTGAGTTCGATCCTGTTCCGGGGAAAAAGACCGTCCGCCGGCACGAGGTCCACCCCCTTCTCGGCCAACAGGGGCACCACGAGACTGTTCCCGTCGGAGGTGAACGTCACGCTTTTCGGCATTTTCCCCGTCGGGGTTTCCCCCAGCAGGACAAGCCGGGAATCGGAGCGTTCGAGTTTTTCCTCCAGAAAAAAATCGTCCCGCAGATCGACCCGGACCGTTTTCGGGTGATACCCGCGGGACTGGAACCGAAGGACATGAAATCCCCGGGGAACGTCGTAATGGCGGACCGGGCCCGCCGTCTCCGCGGGTCCTTCCGGGCGTCCGTCGACGGACAGGACTGCTCCTGGAGGGAATACCTTTACCGACAGCCGCACTCCCTCGGGAAAAACGGGAAAAGCCGCAGCCAGCGCGAGGACGACGGCGACGGCGATGGACTTTTTCGCGGAAACCGTGTTTGCCAATTCGGTCATTCCGGTATATCTTAAAACCTATGAACGAGTTCAGCAACGATTTTATCCGGGAAATTCCGAAAACCGATCTTCACGTCCATCTCGACGGCTCCCTGCGCCTGTCCACCCTGATCGACCTGGCCCGGGACCGGAAAATCGCGCTTCCCTCGTCCACCGAGGAGGGACTCCGGGAACTCGTTTTCAAACCCTCCTACAGGAACCTGGACGAATACCTCACCGGCTTCGCGTGGACGGGAAAAGTCCTGCAGGACCCGGAGGCCCTGGAGAGGGTCGCCTACGAACTCGCGGTGGACAATTTCGCCGAAGGAGTGCGGTATGTGGAGGTCCGCTTCGCACCGCAGCTCCACATGCGGCCGGATTTCACCTTCGAAGAGGTGATGGCCGCGGTGGACAGGGGGATGCGAAAGGCCCGGGACGAGATCAACGCGGGCATCGACCCGGAGGATCCGCCCTTCGAATACGGCATCATCGTCTGCGCCATGCGGTTCTTCAATTCCCATTTTTCCCGGTACTACAAAAATTTCGCGGAGGTCCATCCCTACTCCACGCCTCTTGAAATCATCCAGATGGCGGGGCTGGAACTGGCGAAGGCCGCCGTGAAACTGCAGAACGAGACCGACATCCAGGTCGTTGCCTTCGACCTTGCGGGAAGCGAGTACGGCTATCCCGCCAGCACCCACGAGGAGTCCTACAGCTACGTGACGAAGAATTTCATGCGCAAGACGGTGCATGCCGGCGAGGCCTACGGCCCGGAATCCATCTTTCAGGCCATCACGAAGCTCCACGCGGACAGGATCGGCCACGGGCTGCACATGTTCGACGAAAGCATGATCCGCAAGGAGTCCGTGACGGACCGGAGGGCCTACATCGAAAACCTGGTCAACTACATCGCCGAAAACCGGATCACCATCGAGGTCTGTCTGACGAGCAATCTCCAGACCTCGCCCCACATACGATCCATCCGGGACCATTCCCTGGGCAAGATGCTGGAAAAAAGGCTCTCCGTGAGCTTCTGCACCGACAACCGGCTGGTGTCCCACACCACGGTGTGCGGGGAATACCGCCTCGCGCTGGACAATTTCCTGATACCCCCGGGCAGGCTGAAGGACATCATCGTCTACGGCTTCAAGAGGTCCTTTTACTACCGGCCCTACACGGAAAAGAGGGCCTACGTGCGGCGGGTCATCAATTTCTACGAGAAGATCGAAAAAAAATACGGACTGGTCCCCGCCTGATCCGCTTCAGAGCGCCTTTCGCGGAAGGGTGCGGGCCAGGCGCATTCCGATGCTGTAGCTGAAGCCGTCGGGCTTGTACCATCCCCGGGCGGACGGGGAAACGTCGGCCCGGGGGGTGTTCCAGGCTCCGCCCCGCACGCTGCGGAATTCACCCGCTCCCGGTCCGGCCGGGTCCTCCGCCGGAGACGCGGCGTAATATCCGGCATCGAAATGGTCCTCGCACCATTCCCACACGTTTCCGAGCATGTCGAAGAGCCCGAACGGGGACGCACCCGGCAGCGTGGAAAACGCCCCCTTTCTCCCCCCGTCGAAGTATCCCGCCGGCGTCGTCGGCCCGCCCCGGGCCGTCACGTCCTTCAGCGGGGTTTCGAAGGGGTCCCCGCTGCGGAGGAAATTCGCCCGGCGCGGGTCCGCGGTCTTCCCACCCCCGGGAAAAAGTCCGGGGCCCGCGCCCCGGGCGGCGTATTCCCACTCCGCCTCCGTGGGAAGCCGGTAGCCGTCCGCTTCCGGGTCCTGGCCCGCGGAGGGAAAAGGTTCCCGGTAAACGGGCCTCCGGCCGTACATCCGGGACAGCGCGTTGCAGACCGCCTCCGCTCCCGGGCGGGAAACTCCGACCGCGGGATGGTTGTCCCTCCCCCGCCGGGGACGAATCCTGCCGGCGCGCTCCTCCAGTCCGAACTGGACGCCGTAATTGAGTTTCCCGATTCCGACGTAGGGCACTTCGTCCGGACCGGCGACGTTTCCGTCCCGGTCGATGACGGCGAGTCCCGAATCGAGCATCCTGTTCAGGATTTCCGCCAGAAGGGAGTTGGTCATCTCGGAGGCCCCCATCTCGTAGGGCCGCGTCAGGGTCACCCGGTGCTCCGGTCTTTCCCTGGCCGCGCCGGTCCTGTTTCCCATGATGAAGGATGCGGCCTTTCCCGGAGCCGTCACGGTTTTCATCGGAACGTCCAGGGGCCGGTACGACAGCTCCACCGGGGCCGTCCATTCCTCCTCCATGCCGCCTGAAAGGATCCTCCGGCCCCGAAGGAAATAAGAGGCTTTTCCCGTGAGCGCAATGTCCGGAACCAGGAAATCCCCGCTTGTCTCCGCTTCGAACAGGATCGAACCTCTGGCGAAATCGGCCTTATCCGCGAACTGCAGCCGGACCGCCGCCCCCTCGGGACCTGCTTTCCAGAAAACCGCGGGTTTCGGAACGGCGAAGGCGAATTTTTTGCCCAGACCGTCCAGCGCGAAAGGCCCGGGCGGCGGCTTTCCGGCGGCCTCCTCCGCTTTCTTTTCCGTCCCCGAGTCCGGGGTTTCGGCTTCGACGGCGGCAGTCCCGTCCGGCTCCCCTCCCGCCGCGGCCCCGTCGGCCGCCGGCGCCTCCTCCCCTCCGGCGATTCCGGCGGAGACGGCGTTCTCCCCGGAGGAGGCGGGAGCCTCGGCGGGCTCGGACGTCACAACCGGAGCGGGCGGAGGAACCGGGGCAGGCCTTCCGGCGCAGGAAAGGAGGACCGCCGGGAGGGAAACGAGAAGGAGAAGCCGGCGGAAAGTCATCCTCAGGTCCCCGATGCCTGGGCCAGCCGCTGTTCGATTTCCGGCATCAGGATGTCGTCCGACCGCTTGAACACCGGCCGGGAACGGTAATACATCACCACGGTCGGCACGGTGTAGGCGAGAAACTGTCCTGCGGCGGTGGGATGCTTTTCCAGATCGACGACGTAGCTGTCCACGGCGGGATACTTCCGGGTCAGCCGGACGAGGGATTTCGCCAGGCGGCGGCAGGGCTCCGAATCCTCCCGGTAGAAGAAGATGAAGATCGGGTCTCCCGAGTGGATGCGTTCTTCCAGATCGACAATATATTCGACGTGTTTCATTCCGTACAGTATAGCCCCGGAACGCCCGGCTCTTCCACTCTTTTCCGCATCTTTCCGCCGTTCCGCGGTTTTACGCACCGCCGCGGGCAGCGGCGGCCCTGCGCTTCAGGAAGGACTTGTAATACCAGGCCCGAAGGGCCTCCGCGAGGCGGTAGGCCCGGTAAACAAAGGGTTTCAGCGGGTAATCGTAGCTTCCGGGGCGATGGACGATGCGGCCGCCGAAACCGGTCTTGAACCGGTACAGGCCGTACATCGCGTGGTCCGGATCGTCACGGGGGGGGATGCCGAAAAGATCGTAGGCTTCCGCTCCTTCGGCCCGGGCCAGCCGGATCGCGTGCCACTGCAGGGCGTAGCTCGCCATGTAGTTCCGCATCTCGTCGGAAGCGGCGCCGTAGAGGTAGCAGGCCTGCCGTCCGAATACTGAGACCACGATCCCCGCGATGACCCGTCCCTCCGCCTCGGCGAACAGCAGGTGCAGCCGGGGCACCGGTCCGGGATGGGTGTCCGCCGCGTCGAACAGGGCCGCGTAGTACGCCTCCTCGTGAAGGCTGATGCCGTCCCGCGCGGCGGTTTCCCGGTAAAGGCCGTACCAGACCGGCAGGCTCGACGGCGGGGCCTCGTACACCCGCACGCCTTTTTTTTCCGCAAGCCGGACATTGTAGCGGGTCTTCGGCTTCATTCCCCGAAGCAGGTCGTCCTCGGTCCTGTCCAGGTCCAGAACCACCGTGTCGGGAGGCTGTATGTCCAGGGCCGCCTTCCTCAGGGGCCGGCAGAGGGGCGCGGGAAAGTTATCCTCACCCTCGGTCCCCCAGGGAATGTCGTACCGGATGAAAAGGCATTTCCGGGGAAGGCGGGCCTTCAGGGCCGCGGACAGGGTTTCCAGAAAAACGCAGGGCGCGCCCGCAGGCGTCGGCCCGGGGTCCGGGCCGTGGGGCACATAGGCCAGAAGGTATCCGGCGGCAAGGGGCCGCAGCAGCACGTAGAGCGGAAATTCCGTGACATCGCCGCCGTCCCCGATGCGGCGCACGGTAAAGGCCGACACCTCCCAGCCGAAACGCCCCTTGAACGCGGCCCAGAAACCGCTCTGCAGCAGATTCGGGGCGGCCAGGCTGTTCGGGTCCGCATCCAGAAGCTCCAGGAGGGGCACCGGGTTTTTCGCCACCGCCTCGCCTCTACCCGACTTTGCCGTTCCTGACCCGCCCCGTGGTGACGGGTTTTCCCGCCGCGGCGAGGGGGGTGCCGCCCACCGTCACGACGCCGTCCGCGACGCCGATGGGCATCGAAAAGAAGGTGTCGATGGTGATTTCCCCGGGCAGGGCGGACGGG
>CAZGUL010000145.1:0-7198 GCA_964529055.1 uncultured Spirochaetaceae bacterium | reverse complement strand
AGTCGACAGGACGTCGACGACCGGAAGCCGAGTCCTCCCCCTGCTAGAAAAGAGGCCGTCACAACTCATGTGGCGGCCTTGTTTTTTTATAAGCCGGGGAGGACTCGAAACGAGCGAGCGCCGAGCGTTAGCGAGGGAAGCGGACCAGGGAGGGTCCGCGCCAGCGAGCGAGGCGGGCTGAAGGGAGTCGACAGGACGTCGTTTCAGGGACGGAGGCGGGCTGCGAGGGACCGGCACCCCCGTCCGCGCTCAGTGCGCGAATTTCAGAATCTTCGGTTTCACCAGGCGCCGGAAATCCTGGAAGCTCATTTTGAGGAGTTCGGTGTAGGTGCCCGCGTTGAAGGCGATTTCCTCGTCGTCAGTCAGGTCTTTTTCTACGAACACCTCCATGTCGTAGAGGTTTCCGAAGGGCGGCATCGCCCCGAGCATGCAGCCCGGGAATTTGTCCTTGAAATCGCTTTCCACGGCGATGTCGATTTCCCGGGCCCCGGTTTCGGCCTGAAGGTGTTCCAGGCCGATCTTGTAGGACGCGGGCAGCACGGCCATCGCGAGGGTCCCGTCGATTTTGACGATGACGGTCTTGGCCATTTCCTTTCCCTGGACGTGGGCGGACGCGGCGACCTCCTGGGCTGTGTAGGCGGGCGAATGGGTGATCGTTACATACCTGACGTTGTTCGCGTCCAGGAATTCCTTCATCTTTCGTGACGGCATGTTTCACCTCCTGTTTCTCACCTCCAATGATAAGAGACGGGAGCCGGAAATTCAAACTATCGCATTGACAGACAATGAAATATTCTTTTATAGTGAGGGCATCGAAAGGAGGCCCCATGGCTGCGAGCATTATGGAAACCTACATTGCCGTCAACGGCATGAGCGACGAGGCGGTAAAGAGCGAATACGGCGTTTCGAAAGCGAACACTCTGAAGGTGCTGAAAAAACTCGTGATCGACGAACTGAAAGGCGGCACGGCGGAAAAGGAAGCGCCGGCCCGCAAACCGAGAAAGCCCCGGGGGCCCCGCAAGCCCCGCAAAAACGCGGCGAAACCCGAAACCTCCCAGGCCTAGATTTTTTCTTCGCCCCGCCTCCGTGCGGCGGGGCCCGCCGCCTTCAGTCCCAGGACGAGAAGAGCCAGAAGCCCCAGGGCGGCGGCGATCCACAGAATTTCCCCGCCCGTCGTCAGCTGGTAATAGAGCGTCGCGACTATCCACGCCAGCAGGGTGGTGTAAAAAGCCATGAAAATCCCGAGAACGGCCCCCATTTCCTTGACGGCGGCCCCCATCGCGGCGACGCAGGGAACGTAGATAAGGACGAACAGCAGATAGGCGTACGCCTGGTTTTTTCCCCGGGGAAAATGCCCGCGCACCAGCGAAAAGAGCTCCTGGTCCTCCGGAGAAAATTCCGCCTCCGCCGCCCCGCCTCGGGCGTATCCCAGCCCGAAGGGATGCAGCAGGGAAGAGAAGACGTCGAACAGTCCCACGGGAATGGAGACCAGCGCCTCGACAATCCGGCCGCCGATGGTGAAACCTTCCTCCTCCCCGTCCCCGGCGGAGCCTGCGTTCTGGGAGTACAGGGATGTCAGGGTGCCGACCACCGCTTCCTTCGCGAAAACGCCGGAAAAGATCGCCACGGTGGCGGGCCAGTTTTCCTTTTCAACTCCCAGGGGGGTGAAGATCGGCGTCACCGCCTTGCCGATGCCGGACAGCACGGATTTTTCCGTATTTTCGTTGCCGAACGAGCCGTCGGTGCCGAGGGAATTGAGAAAGCCGAGAACCACGACGGAAAGGGTTATGACCTTGCCGGCACGGATGATGAAGATCTTGAGCCTGCTCCAGGTGTGGATGAGTATGTGCTTCAGCCGCGGCGCATGATACGGGGGGAGTTCCATGATGAAGTGCGATGTTTCGCCCCGGAAGAGGCTCCGCTTCAGCAGGAATCCCGTGCCCACCGCGATCAGGATGCCGACCAGGTACAGGGAAAAAACCATCGCCCCCCCCGAGGGGCCGAAGAACACCGCGGCGAAAAAGGCGTAAACCGGCAGACGGGCCCCGCATGACATGAAGGGGGTCATGAAGATGGTCATGTACCGGTCCCGCCTGTTGTCCAGCGTGCGGGTTCCCAGGATCGCCGGAACGGTGCATCCGAAGCCGACCAGCATGGGGACGAAGGACTTTCCCGGCAGACCGATGAAACGCATGAACCTGTCCATGATGAAGGCGGCCCGGGCCATGTAGCCGGAGTCCTCCAGGATCGACAGGGCGAAAAACATGGTGAATATGATGGGGATGAAGGTGGAAACCGTCTGGATGCCCGCCCCGATGCCGTCGGCAAGGAGGGTCTTGAGCCAGTCGGGGGTGCCCGCGGCGGAGAGAAGCCGGCCGAAGCCGTCGACGAAAACCGTTCCGAAAAGTATGTCGAAAAAATCGATGAAAGCGCCGCCGATGTTGATGGTGACCCAGAAAACGACGTACATGGCGGCGAAAAAGATCGGGATGCTCCACAACCGGTGCATGACGACCCGGTCGATGTCTTCCGTGACGGAGCGGCGGGCCGTGCGTTTCCGCACCACGTCCTTCGCGACTCCGTGAATGAATCCGTACCTGGCGTCGGCGATGACCTCGTCGGCGGTTTCGTGCAGGATTCCCTTTATTTTTTCCTGCGCCTCGGCAACTTCCTCCGGCTGGAGCGGCCCGCCCGCGACGACGCGGGACCTGACGAGGATGTCGTCCTCCAGGAGCTTCAGGCCCACCCACCGTTCGTCGGCGTTGAATTCCGCGGCGGGTGAATCAAGTCGGTCCTTCCACGCGGACAGGATGTCCTCGATTTCGTTGGGATAGACGACGGAAGCCGGACAGACCTGCGGGGCCTCGAGCGCCGCGGCGACTGCGTCCTTGACGGCGGCGGCCGCCGAGGGTTCCGTGGCGTTGACCGCCACGACCGGGCAGCCGAGATGCTTCTGCAGGTGGTGGAGGTCGATGTCGAAGCCCTTCCTGTCCGCCAGGTCGATCATCGTGAGAACGAAGAGGAGGGGTTTCCTGAGTTCGATGAGCTGGCTTGTCAGAAAAAGATTGCGTTCCAGGCTTCCGGCGTCAATGATGTTGACGATGAGGTCCGCTTCTCCGCCCAGGATGAAGTCCCGGGAAATCCTCTCGTCCTCCGAAAAGGCCGACAGGGAGTATATTCCGGGAAGATCGACCACCCGGACCTTCGTGTCCTGCCAGACGTATTCCCCTTCAATTTTCTCGACGGTGACCCCCGGCCAGTTGCCCACGTACTGGTTGCTTCCGGTAAGGGCGTTGAAAAGGGTCGTCTTTCCGCTGTTCGGGTTGCCCGCGACGGCGATGACGGCTTTTTTCATGGGATCAATCCGCTCCGAAGAGCCTGCCGAGTCTTCTGCGCAGACCGCGGCCCATTCCATGGTGTCCGCGTCCCTCCCCGCAGCAGCCGGGCCCGGGAAGTGTCTCGTGCCCGGGGACGGGAATCTTCTGCAAAAGAACCACGTCCGCCTCGTCCTTCCGGAGAGAAAGATGAAACCCCCGGACCTCGATCTCGACCGGGTCTCCCAGAGGAGCGGTCTTGATCAGCGTGACGACGGCCCGTTTCGTCAGGCCCATGCTGAGGAGCTTGCTCCTGTACCGGGGGTCGCAGGGAGCGTAACCGGTGACCTCCGCCGTTTCTCCCGGAGCAAGGTCTTTGAGTTTGATGGTGTTCATAAAGATTCTGTCCGTATAACCTTGTTTGTCATACCTAATTTTTCTATCACGGAAATATCAATTATGTCAATCGGAATCAACGGGGAAGACCGAGCATCCCGCGGAAAAAAATCAGGATTCCGTCGAGAAAAACCCGGTACCAGGGGCCGCGTTCGACCGTCACGGGAGCGACCAGGTCCGCCTGGTAAACCACCGCGTCCCCGCAGCGGATGATCACCCTGCCGAGGGGAGAACCCGCGGGGACCGGGGCGGTGACGAATTTTCCCTGGACTATTTCCCCCCGGAGGCTTCCTTCCTCTCCCTTCCGAACCGTCACCAGGACGCGCTCGGGCCCCCGGGGCAGTATGTTTCTCTGCCGGCCCTTCCAGACATGGACGGCCTCCGGCACCGGGTACCCGGCGCGGACTGTGGAATAGTTCGAGAACCCGTAGTCCAGAAGTGCCCCGGCTTCGCGGGCTCTCCTGCGGACGCCGGAGCCGGGGGTGTCGCCGGCGACGCCCAGAAGAACGAGGATCAGCCGCATTCCGTCCCTTTCCGCCGTCAGCGCGATGTTGAAACCCGATTCGTGCAGGTAGCCCGTTTTTATGCCGTCCACTCCGGGATACGTGAAGAGAAGGCTGTTCCTGTTGTATTGGGTGATGGGCGTGGAACCGTTGCCGGGCTTGAGGTTCTCCTTCCGGGGGTAGGTGAACTCCCGAAGGCTGTGGAGCTCCGCGAGGGATTCCGGGTGGCGCTCCAGGTACAGCGCGAGAAACCGGGCAAACCCGGCGGCGGTTATGCTGTTCCGCTCGTCGTACCCGGAAGGTTCGGTGAAACGCAGGTCCCCGAAGCCGAGCCGGAGCATCTCCGCGTTCATGAGATCGGTGAATCCCCCGACGGACCCCGCGACGAGGTCCGCAGCCGCCACGGCGGCGTCGTTTCCCGAAGACACCGCCAGGCCCCGCAGGATGTCGCCGACCCGCGGTTTCTGGTCCGGCCCCAGAAACATCAGCGAGGAATCGGCGGGAAGATTGGAGGCCCAGCTCTCGGGCGGCACGGGCACCTCGTCGTCCGGCCGCAGACGGCCCGCGGCGATTTCCTCGAGCAGAAGATGGATGGTGACGACCTTCGTCAGCGAGGCCGGCGGGTGGGGGACCCGGCCGTTCTTCTCGAACAGTACGGTTCCCGTTGCGGCGTCCAGCAGGACGGCGGACAGGGCGGAAACCTCGGGAACCTCCCCGGCGGAAAACGCCGGAAAAGGCCGGCCGCAGGCGGCGGCGAGAACGAGCAGGAAAATCAATCGCTGCGTGCGCATGAAGTGCATCCTATCCGGGGGCGGGGAAAAAATCCAGATCCCGGCAGGGCGCCTGCACGGAATCAGACACGGTGCGGGAAGGCGGGGGGACTTTCCGATCCGCGTTCGATGCGATTTATCGGGCGCCCTGTCTCCCGGTCCGCGGGACGGTTGCGGTCCCCGCCGAATTTCGCCAAAATACGAAAAAATCTGCAAGACGCCGACGCCGGCGCGGGCTAAGGTGATCCGTCGACGGGAGGAGGTTTCGGCTGGAAATGCGCATCGTTCTCGTTTTGTCCGCCCTGGGAATGGATATCCTTTTCGGCGAGCTGCCGAATTCCCTGCATCCCGTCGCCGTCATGGGCCGGTTCATCGGCGCGCTTTGCCGGAAAAAGCCCCGGGGGAACGTCCCGCGCTTCGTGTACGGTCTCTTCATCGTCGTGTCCGGTGCCGTCCTTTTCGGCGCCGCGGCGGCTCTGCTCGTCCGTCTCCTCCAGGGGGCCCCGGCCGTCGTCGCCGCGGCGGCGGGGGCCTTTCTGCTGAAGCAGACTTTCGCGCTGAGGTCGCTGCTTGCGGCGGGGAAGTCCGTGGAGGACGCCCTCCGCGGGGGAAACCTGGATGAGGCCCGGCGGCTCCTGTCCTTTCACCTGGTGAGCCGGGACACGTCCAACCTGACCGCGGGTGAAACCGCCGGCGCCGCCGTCGAGTCGCTGGCGGAAAACCTCACCGACGGGTTCCTGTCGCCCCTCCTGTACTTCGCCTTCTTCGGGATCCCCGGCGCCTGGGCGTACAGGTTCGTGAACACCTGCGACTCGATGATCGCGTACCGTGACCCGGAACGGGAATTCCTGGGAAAGTTCGCCGCCTGGACCGACACGGCGCTGAATTATCTTCCCGCCCGCCTGGCGGGATTCGCCGCGGCCGCGGCCGGGGCCCTGACCGGCGGTGACGCGAAAAACGCCGTTAAGGTCATGCTCCGGCAGCACGCCGTGACGCCGAGCCGCAACGCGGGATGGACCATGGCCGCCGCGGCGGGCGCCCTGGGAGTCACCCTGACAAAAAAGGACTGTTACGAGCTCCAGGGGGGTGCTCTGATTCCTTCCGCGGACACGGTCGCCCGGGCCCGGCGTCTCGTCGCATCGGCGGCGGCTCTCATCCTGGCGGTTGTTCTCATCAGTTTGGGAGGCTTTCATGACGTTTTCGCCTGATCCCGGGCATCTTGCGGTCCCTGCCGCGGTCCACGGCGGGCCCGATTACCGGCGGCTGCTTTCCCGGGGGATGGGACCGGCGGACGTTCTGGATTTCAGCGCCTCGGTCAACCCGTTTCCGCCCGCACCGGAGGTGTCCGCCGCGGCGGCCGCCGCCGACTTCACCCGGTACCCGGACAGCTCCTCGACCCTGCTGCGGAAGGAGCTCGCGAAGCGTCTCGGCCGGAAGGAGAACGAAATTCTCGTCACCGCCGGGGCATCGGAGGCCCTGTGCCTCATCGGACTCGCATTCATCCGGCCCGGTTCGCGGTGCCTGGTCCTGGGACCGGCCTACGGTGAATACGCCCGGACGGCGGCCCTGTACGGGGGAGTCGTCCACGAATTCCGGGGGCGTGAGGAGGACGATTTCCGGCCGGATCTCCGGCTCCTTGAAGGGGAAATCGAAAGGGTTCGGCCCGAAATCGTTTTCGCCTGCAACCCGAACAATCCCACGGGAGTCCTGCTCGGGCCCGACGAGGTCGGGCGGCTGGCGGAGGCCGTTCGCCGCGTTTCCGCCGGCCTGGTGCTCGACGAGGCCTATCTTTCATTCTGCGGTGAAGACGACCCGCCGGCGGCGGCCGGCGTTACGGCGGCGGGGGACGCCATCGTGCTAAGGTCCATGACGAAGGATTACAGTCTCCCCGGCGCACGGCTGGGTTATCTGCTGGCGGCGGCGGAGACGGCGGAAAGCCTGGACCGTGTCAGGACCCCCTGGAGCGTCAGCTCCTTCGCCCAGGCCGCGGGGCTCGCCGCCCTGGCCGCCGGGGAATACTACCGGGGAACGTGGAAGGCCCTGGCGGGGCTTTCCCGCGATCTCCGAAACGACCTCCGACGGGTCCTGCGGTCGGCGGGAGAAGGAGACGTTCTTCCCGGTGAGGCGAATTTCCTGCTCGTCAGGCTCCGGCGCAAGAAGGCCCTGCTCGATTTTCTCGCCGGTCGAGGCATCGTCCTCCGGGACTGCGCCTCCT
>CAZGUL010000144.1:0-7237 GCA_964529055.1 uncultured Spirochaetaceae bacterium | reverse complement strand
TGCCGAAATCCGCCAGCTCACCGCCGCCGGATACGCGGTGCTTCACGCGGTGACCGGAGAGGAGGCGGTGGAGACGGCCCTCCGTGCCGCGCCGCCGGTCGACCTCATCCTGATGGACATCAACCTGGGCCGCGGCATGGACGGCACCGAGGCCGCGTCGGAAATCCTGAAACACCGGGCGGTGCCGGTGGTTTTTCTGTCGTCCCACACCGAAAAGGAGGTGGTGGAAAAGACCGAAAAAATCACCTCCTACGGCTATATCCTGAAGAACGCGGGGGATACGGTGCTGCTCGCGTCGATCAGAATGGCTTTCAAGCTGTTCGAAGCCCGCCAGAGCCTGGCCCACGGAAACCGTCTGATGGAAACCATCATCCGGCACGACTACAGCGCCGTCGCCGTCTTCGACCGGAACATGATCTACCGGTACGTCAGCTCCCGGTACATCCGGGATTACCGGATCGCCGGGGAGGACCTGATCGGGAAATGCCACTACCAGGTCTTCGCTGAAATGCCCGAAAGGTGGAAGGCCGTTCACCGACGGGTCCTGGAGGGCGAGGTGCTCTCCTCGGAATCGGACCCCTTTCCCCGCGCCGACGGCACGCTGGATTACATCCGGTGGGAATGCAGGCCCCTGCGGGAACAGGACGGCAGCATCGGCGGCCTCATCCTGTATTCCGAAGTCATCACCCACCGGATACGGGCGCAGGAGGAACTGCGCGAGAGCGAGCACAGGTTCCGGCTCCTGGCGGAAAACGCTCGGGACCTCATCTACTGGATGGAGCTGTTTCCGGAACGCCGTTTTTCCTACGTCAGCCCCTCCGCGCTCGCCCTGACCGGATACACCCCGGAGGAGCACTACGCGGACCCGGACCTGGGCTACAAGCTCGTCGTCCCGGAGGACATGCCGAAGCTCGACCGGGCGGCCCACACGTCCGCGTTCGGCAGGCCCCTGACCCTGCGCTGGCGGAAAAAGGACGGGACGGTTTTCTGGACCGAGCAGATCATCACGCCCATACGTGACGCGGAAAACCGGATCGTCGCCATCGAGGGGATAGCCCGGGACGTGACGGAACGGGTCGACGCGGAGGAGCACATCCGGGAAGCCCAGAGGCTCGCGGTGCTGGGCCGCTGGGTCCTCCACTTTCCCTCCGGCCGCCTTGAATGGACGGACACCGTTTTCGAGATTTTCGGGATCGACGAAAGACGGTTCGACGCGTCCTACCAGGCTTTTCTCGAGGCGGTCCATCCCGATGACAGAAAGGCCGTCGACAATGCCTATGCCGAATCCCTGCGTACGCGGGTCCCGTACAGGATCGAGCACCGAATCCAGACCGGGGACGGCCGGATCAAATGGGTCGTCGAGTCATGCCGGACGGAGTTCGACGGCGCGGGAAATCCTTTAAGGTCTTACGGCATCGTCCAGGACATCACCGAGCGCAAAACCACGGAGGAATCCCTGAGGGCGCAGATCCGTGAAAAGGACGCGCTGATCGAGGAGCTTCTCCGCCGGGTCGGGACCGGCCTGTCCGCATTCCCGCGGGACACGGCGGAGTCGCCGTAGGCGCCTTAAGGTCAGTACAGGACCTTGTATCCGGAAAACACCGTCCCGGTGTCCGGGATCTTCTCGAAGGCGATGCCGGCGAAATCCTTCTCCGCCGCCGCCATGACGGCCGGGGTCACCAGGATCTCCCCCGCCCCCGCGACGTCCTCGCCGAGCTTGCTCGCCGAATTGACTTCCTCGCCGTAGACGTCCACGTCCCCTATCCGCAGGACCCTCCCCGCCCCGAGACCGACGCAGAGGAGGACCTTCTCCTCGTCGTCTTTCGCGCCGTTGTAGTCCGCCAGTTCCTTCTGCATCGCGATGGAACACTGCAGCGCCTTTCTGACGTTCCGGAAAATAACGAGGAACGAATCCCCCTCGGTCTTCAGCAGGATGCCGTCGTGATCCTCTATGACGGGGATCAGGATGCGCTCCGCCTCGTAAATGGTCTGCAGGAAGTGCACGATGCCGAATTTGGCGACCCGCCGGGAAAAGCCGGACAGGTCGGTGAACATGATGGCCCACTCCTCGCCGAAAAGATCCCAGATTCTCCGGTCGATCTTTTCCTTGTCGGCGCCGGGCCCCAGCCGCTCGCGTATCAGTTTTTCCAGCCGGTCCTCGGAGGCCCCGGCGAGGATGGAACGACGGTACGGCATGACGGCCTACCCGACCACGCTGTAGCCGGCGTCCTCGACCGCGGCCTTCATTTCGGGAATGGCGCAGACGGCCTCGTCGAACATCACGACGGCGTTCTTCTTCGTCAGGCTGACCTCCGCGGAGGTCACTCCCCGGACCGCCTTCAAAGCCTTTTCCACGCTCATCCTGCAGTGGTTGCAGGACATTCCCTCTATCTCGAACACGACCTTCGTCATCGGCGGTACCCTCCTCGTTCAATGTACTGCCCCTTCCGGGGGGAATCAACCCTTCGTCACCACAGGGTCTTCGAAAGCCCCCCGTCCACCAGGAGGGTCTGGCCGGTGATGTACGACGCGGCGTCGGACAGGAGAAAAACGCCGGCCCTGCCGAATTCCTCCGGTTTGCCCGCCCGGCCCCACGGGATGTCGGCGTTGTTCCGGGCCGTCTGCTCCTCCGGCGCAATGCCGTTGCGGGCGGCGTCGGCGGCGTCGAGTTTCTGCACCCGCTTCGTGTAAATCCGTCCCGGGGCGAGGTTGTTGACCCTGATGCCCAGGGGTCCGAGCTCCTGGGACAGGGACTTCACCAGGCTCACGACGCCGGAGCGCATGACGCCCGACAGGATGAGCCGCGGCCACGGCTCCTTGACGGTTATCGAGGTGATGGTCAGGATGGAACCGGACTTTTTCGCCTTCATGACGGGAAGCACGGCCCGTATCAGGCGGACCGACGACAGCAGGGTCAGCTCGAAGGCTTTTTGCCATTCCTCGTCGGTGAAGGCTTCGAAAAATCCGGGAGGGGGCCCTCCGGCGTTCACCAGGAGTCCGTCGGCCGTTCCGAATGCGGAAATCCCGGCCTCCACCCACCCGGCTATGGAGTCTCCGTCCCCCATGTCGAGGACGGCCCCCCGGGCGGTGCCGAACCTTCCCAGGGCGGAAACCGCCTCATCAACCTTGCCCCGGTCGCGGCTGCCGATGAAAACGCGGGCCCCTTCCCGGACGGCCTGCTCGGCTATCCCGAAGCCGAGACCTTCGCTGGACGCCGCGGCGAGTATGACCTTGTCCTTCAGTCTGAAATCCATTTCGGTCCTCCGTAAACCTTGGTTCCTTCTATAGGTTAATCCCGCCCGCGGGAATCGGCAAGGACGACAGGAAAAAAAGCCGCGAACCGGCCCCGAAACTTGACCGACACCGCCGGTCCGTGATGTAGTTGTCCATGACGAAAAATCGAACGGGTTTCTCGGACTACTACGGGGCGACCTTCCTGATCGGCCTGGGCTTCTTCACCATGGGGCTGATGGATCCGCTCTACGATTCCTACGTGCCCATCTTCCTGGGCGACTACATCGGCTCGAAGGGCATCATCGGCTCCATCATGACGCTGGACAACCTGTTCGCCGTCTTCCTGATTCCCTTCGTTTCGGCCTTGTCCGACAGGACCCGCACCTCCATCGGCAGGAGGATGCCGTGGATCCTGGCGACCCTTCCGCCGACGGCGCTCCTCTTCGGACTTCTGCCCTTCTCGGCCCTGTCGTCGCTTTCGCTCCTCATCGCCGCGCTTTTTCTCCTGAACGTCTTCAAGCAGGCGGCCCGGGGACCCGTCGTCGCGCTGATGCCGGATACGATCCCGGGGGAATACCGCAGCGAGGCGAACGGGGTCATCAACACCATGGGCGGGATCGCCGCCATCGTCGGCACCATCGGCCTTTCGAAGCTGATGGATGTTTCGGTGACCCTTCCCGTCATCGGAAACACGGCACGCAAGCTGCCTTTCATCATTTCCGGCGTCCTCGTCCTCGCGGCTACGGGGCTGCTGTTCCTTTTCGTGCGGGAAAAGACGGCGGCCGCCTCCGGTGAAGGCCGCGTCCCCATAATCGGCTCCCTGCGGAAAGTTTTCACCGCGGAAGACCGGAACGCCCTGTACATCCTGCTGGCCCTGCTCTTCTGGTTTTTCGGCTACCAGGGGATCCTTCCGTTTCTGACCATGTACACCCGGGACGTCATCGGCGTCTCGGAGGGGACGGCGGGACTTTCCCCCGGCATGTTCGCGGCGGCCTACGCCCTCTTCGCCATACCGTCCGGTATCGCGGCCCACCGGTTCGGCCGGAAACGGACGATCCGTGTTTCGCTTTTGGTCATCGTCCTGCTGTGCACCCTTCTTTTTCTCCACAAACCCCTCGCGGCGGGTCTCCGACTGGGCGACGCCGCGGGGCTGGCCGTCTTCTGGGCCCTGCTCTTCGTCTTCGGGGCGTTCTGGGTATCGGTCATCACCAATTCGTTTCCGATGCTCTGGCAGATGGCGTCCTACGAAACAATGGGCATCTACACCGGCCTGTACTATACCTTCTCCCAGGCGGCGGCGATCCTCTCGCCGCCGGTGACGGGAAGCCTCATAGACCTGGCGGGTTTCAGGTCCATTTTCTTTTTCGGCGCCCTGTGCATGCTCGTCGCTTTTTTCATGATGGGCCGCGTTACGAAGGGGGAACCGGGGGAGGGAGCCCTGCCGTGAAAAAATGGGCCCTCGTGCTGTCCGGCGGCGGCGGCCGCGGCATTTCGTACGCCGGGGTCTTCAAGGCCCTGGAAAAACTCGATCTCCGGCCGGACATGATCGCCGGCACCTCGATCGGCGCGGTGATGGGGGGCATCTACGCCTCCGGCGTGACTGCCGCGGAGCTGGAAGATTTCATCCTGAACACGTTCGAATTGAAGTTCTACCTGGAAAGCGTGACGTTCCGCCTCGGGGACGGGGCCTTCTTCCGCTTCCTGCAGGCCCAGGAGGCCCTGTCCGGCCTTGTGGGCAGCCGCGGCATCGCGTCGGGCCGCCGGATCCACAAGACCCTGCTTGAACTCACGGGCGGAAAAACCTTCGAGCAGGCCCGGCCGCGCTTCGCCTGCAACGCGACGGACCTTCTCACCGGAAAGGAAACCGCCATCGAATCGGGTCTTCTCGCCGACGGCATCCGGCCCTCCATGTCCGTTCCCGGGATCTTCGCGCCGGTGGAAAGAAGCGGCATGCTCCTCGCGGACGGCGGCATCCTGAACAATCTTCCGGTGTGGATACCCCGGGAACGGGGCATCGATACGGTCATCGCGATCAACTGCAGCCCGTTCACGAAAATCACGCCCGGGGAAATCCCGAACGGCATCACCGTATTTTTCCGCGCCCTGGCGGCCGCGGGGAACGACAGGCCCATACGGCCGGAGCGGGACGTCCCCGACCTGGAAATCGTGCTTCCCGCACGGAGCACCGAATTTGACTTCGGCCGCAAACGGGAACAGATCGCCATGGGCGAGGAAAAAATAATGGAAAACGCCGATCTTATCAGGAAGGTCCTGTCACGGGGAAGGATACGCTCGTTGTTCGGCCGCCGGGCGCCGCTGCGGGTCTGACGTCCGCCGGATGTCGGGTCATCCCAGGCAGATCCACAGGACTTCCGCGTCGGTCCTGAGGCCGTGCTCCACCCGCGGATCGATGACGACCAGGTCCCCCTTTTCCACCGGATGGTCCGCGCCGGCGAGATTCACCACCGCCCGGCCTTCCAGGATGAACCACAGCTCGGGGTTGTCGTGGGTGTGCGGACCGAAGGGATTCCCCGGGGTGGTCCGCCGGGTGACGAAATGTTTCGCCGGTATTTCCCGCCCGCCCAGGTCGTAGGGGCGCCGGCCGTCTTTTTCCGCAATATTCCGCGCATAAAGAATCACGCATCCGTCCTTTCCGCGGCCCGGTGTTTCCCGCGGGCCGCAGGTTACGGGATCCCATTATAGACGATCCCCCGGGGAATACAAAGTCTCCGGACGGAGTACTCACGCGGCCGGGAAAGGGTATCCGGCGGGACCGGCCCCGCCTTTTTTCTTGACAGCCCTTTTATGTTGCCCCTATACTCAAATTATTCTGTATTACATAAGGAGAATCGAAATGAAGAAAACGGCAAAAGTTTTTCTTCTGTTAACCGCGCTGCTGGTCATGCTGGCCGTCGGCCTCGCCGCCGGCGGCAAGGCCGAGGCGAAGGACGGCAGATGGAAACCCACGAAGCCCATAACGGTCATCGTCCCCTGGGGGGCCGGCGGTTCCACCGATCAGATCACCCGGGTCTGCGCCGGAGAGCTCGAACCCTACCTGGGTCAGAAGATCGTCATCGTCAACCAGCCCGGAGCGTCCGGCTCGGTGGGAACGAAAACGGTCATGGACGCCCCGAAAGACGGCTACACCTGGGCTTCCGGAGCCTCCGTCGACGTGGCCGTCTACAAGACCCTCGGCATGCTCGACACGGACATCAGGAAAGACTGGCACATTTACCTGAGCGTCGCGAACGTCGCCCTGTTCGCCGTAAACCCCAATACGCCGTACAAGACCTTCGACGACCTTCTCGCCGCCTACAAGGCGAAGCCCGGGCAGATCCCCACGGCGACCGCCGGCCAGAGTTCCGCCGGCCACATCGCCATGGAAATTCTCCGAAGCTACACCGGCATCGAATACAAGCACGTGACCTATGACGGCGGCAACCCCGCCGTCATCGCCACCGTGGCCGGCGAAACCGAAGTCGTTCCCCAGCTCGCATCCGAGGCGGCCGACATGGTCCGCGGCGGCAAACTCCGCCCGCTGGCCGTTCTTTCCGACAAGGCCCTCAACCTGAAGGGTTACGGGGATGTCCCGCCGATTTCCAACTGGCTCAAGGACTTCAAGACCGGGCCGAATTACTTCGGTATTTTCATCCCCAACGGAGTCCCCAAGGAAGTCATCGAGACCATGAACAAGGCCTGGGAGGACGTCATCATGAAGTCCCAGAAGGTCAAGGACTACGCGCTGGACCGGGGCGCCATATTCGATCCTCATTTCGGCCAGGATGCCCAGGAAAAGACGTACACCTACTACCAGCCCGTTGCCTGGCTGTATTACGCGGCGGGCAAGGCGAAGGTTTCCCCCGACACTCTCGGAATCCCGAAACCGTAAAAACGCTGTAACGAACTCTTCCGGAGGGAGGCGCCAAGCCTCCCTCCTCCTTTCGAATTTCGGAGGATTCATGACCGACAAGTCTATGACCAAGGCCGACTTTTATACCGGCCT
>CAZGUL010000143.1:1037-7253 GCA_964529055.1 uncultured Spirochaetaceae bacterium | reverse complement strand
TCTGCCGCGTCCCGATTCCCTGTCCCGGGGCGATTCCCGCCCCCCCCGTCTTCGTCGTCCGGCCGACGAACCGCGGGAGGCCGTCCACCCCCGTCTCCAGCCGCTCCGGCCCGATGCCCACCCCGTTGTCCCGGAAGGTCAGGATGATCGAGTATCCCTTTTCCTCCAGGGAAATCGTGATCCTTCCGGGCCTGCCGGCCTCCCGGATGGCGTCCAGGGCGTTGGAAACCAGGTTCACCAGGGCCCGGCCAATATCCAGGTAATGGCCGTAGGCCTCCGGCACCCGGCCCTTCACGATGAACCGGACCTCGCACCGGACCGGCGACATTTCGATGAAGGGCAGGATCCTCTCGATGATCAGCGTCTTGACGTTGACCTCATGGATGTATTCCAGCGCGTCCCGGTAGGCGTTCAGCATGTTGACCAGGGCGGTCGTTTCCCTGTTGATGTCCTCGATGATCTTGTTGCAGTTGTCCGGGTTGAGCCTGTCCACCATCTCGGACAGGAGCCGCAGGGTCTTTCGGGCGTCGTGGCGGGTTTTTCCCAGGTCCTCCACGACGGGCTGCGCCCCCGCCGCGTCCTCCCCGCCTCCCAGCACCCCGCCGGCCCTTACCTCCATGTAATGGAAGGTGAGGCCCCGGTAAACGATGCGGTCCTCCGTCGTGAAACCCTTCTTTTCGAAAAAAAGCATCGCGTCCTGGTGCTTTTCCCAGATGATAAGGTAAAGCAGCGCGTCCGGCGGAACTTCGCCCGCCAGCCTGTGGATGAAGGCGGACCCGATGCCCTTGCCGCGGCCGAAGGGGCTCGTCACCTGCTTGTACAGGTGAAAGCGGGTCCTCTCCGGATTCGCGTACACCAGCAGGTACCCCAGAATTTCCCCCTCCTCCTCCCACACGTAGCTGTGATCGTAGTCCTTTTCCAGGGACCCCTCCTTTATGTACGGGGAGGGAATGATGAAGGTGTCGATGTTGAGCGAATAAATCCTGCGGATCCGCTCTTCCAGCGCCGGGGTCAGCGGAACGATATGAGTCTCCGGGTTCATGGGACGCCTCCCGGCAGTATGATAGCCGGCCCGGCGGCCGCCGGCAAGGGCACGGTTGACAGCACGGCAGTTTTCACTATGTCTGTTGACAGCCCGGCGCGGCGCCGGTAGGATTCCCCCATGACACACCGCATGACCGTAACATCCAACCCGCGTCTCCTCATTTTCTACTCGCTTCTCGGAGCCTTCCCGCTGTCGGGACTTTACGCGTTTTCCCGCATTCCCCCCCTCGCGGGGGCTGCCGCCCTGGCCGTCGGCGCGTTCCTGTCCTACCGGCTTTACCGTTTCGCGATGCCGTACCTGGGAACGAAAATCGTCACCGGGGAGGATGGCATCACCTTCACGCTGCCGGGCGAGGGGGATCTCGTCTTTCCGTGGAATGAGGTGTCGTTGACCGGAAAATGCACCGCCGCCCGGGGAAAACCCTTCGTTTTCGCCTACCACGCCGGCAGGGACAGGCTCATTTCCATTCCGTACGAATACACGGACATGAAAGGCCTCGAATCCGAACTGGCGGAAAAAGCCCCCTTCGAAACCTTCCATTTTCTTCCCGGAATGAGCCTCAGGGCCGTTCTGCGGGAACGCTTCCCCCAGCCGGAGTAAAAAAAAACCGCCCCTTTCGGGGCGGCCGTCGACTTATGATTTTTTCGCTTTGCGTCTCCGCTCCTCGCGGGAAAGCCGCACCCTTCCACCGTCCCTCCGGGACGGCACGGTTTCGGCGGCGTCTTCCTGCGCGGTTTCCGGCTCCTCGGGGACTGCGGCCGGCTCCTCGAGGGGCACCGCAGCTTTTTTTGCTTCCGGGGCGGCCCCGCCGAGCTTCGCGTCCCGCTTCCGCCGGGCCTTCCGCAGTGCGTCTTCCCAGAAGTGCAGGACATTGGTGGCGATATAGATCGAGGAGTAGGTACCCACGATGATGCCGACGATCATGTTCAGCGCGAACTGCTGGACATCTCCGGTGGCGAATATGAAGATGGCGGCCACGGCGAGCAGGGTCGTCATCGAGGTTATCGCGGTCCGGCCCATGGACTGGGTGAGGCTCGTGTTGATGATCACCGGGAAGGGGCTTTCCCGCATAAGGGCGTTGTTTTCCCGGATCCGGTCGAAAATGACGATCGTGTCGTTGATCGAGTAACCGATGATGGTCAGGACCGCGGCCACCGTCGCGGTGGTGACTTCAAGCTGAAACGCCCCGATGAAACCGACCATGAAAAGAGCGTCGTGAATCAGCGCTGTGATGGCCGCGACGGCGTACTCCAGCTTGAAGCGGAACCAGGAATACAGCAGGATCAGGAGAACCGCGAAGATCGTCAGGAACGCCGCCTGCGAGGCCAGGTCCGCCGAAAACCGGGGACCCACGTATTCGGTCTGCAGAAGCTTCACATTGCCCGCGCCGAAAGCGTCTCCCAGGGCGCCGGTGATCTTCCGCGTCATCTCGTCGGAGAAGGTTTTTTCGTTTCCCTGCTGCTTCACCTTGATGCCGTACTCCTGGTCCGCCGGGTTGCCGACGACCTGGATCTGCGCGCCGTCGATGCCGCGAAGGGCCGTCCGGATCTGGTCGATGGGGGCCTTGGCGCCCGCGGGACTGATCTCGACCCGCTGGCTGATTCCGGCCTGGAAGTCGAGCCCCAGGTTGAAGCCTCCCCGGGCGATCGTGACGGCAAGCATTCCGAGAATCAGCGCGACGGACAGGACCCCGAAGACTTTTCTATATTTCAGAAACTGAATGACTTTCATTACCGGAGCCTCCAGCTGATACTGAGCTTCGTCGACCCGACCACATCGGAGAAGAAGTCAAAAATGAGCCGCGATACGAACAAAGCGGTGAACATCGACGTGACGATACCGATGGACAGGGTCACTGCGAAGCCCTGGATCGGCCCTTTCCCCAGCTGGGACAGGAAGATCGAGGCGATCAAGGTGGTTATGTTCGAGTCCATGATGGTCCAGAAGGCCTTCGCGAAGCCCGCCTCGATGGCCGCCTTGGCCGACTTGCCGAGTCTGTATTCTTCCTTCATGCGTTCGAAGATGATGACGTTCGCGTCCACCGCCATTCCGACGGACAGAACGATACCGGCGATGCTCGTCAGGGTCAGCGTGAAGTTGAACACCGACAGGGTCGCGATCATGAAGAAAAGGTTCAAAAGCAGGGCGATGTCGGCGATGAAACCGGCGCCCTTGTAGTACACCAGCATGAACACGATTACCAGCAGGACGCCCACGAGGCTCGCCCGCAGGCCGGTCTGGATGGCGTCGGCCCCCAGGGACGCGCCGATTGCCTGCTGATTGATGATTTCCAGGTCAACGGGGAGCGCCGCCGTCCGGAGAACGAGGGCCAGGTTCTGCGCCTCCTCGACGCCGAAACCCGTGATGCGTACCGATTCGCGTATCGCTTCCTGTATGCGGGCATAGGCCTTGACCTTGTCGTCCATCACGATGGCGAGGCTCTTGCCCTTGTACTTGTCCGTGAGATTGTAGAATTTTTCCCCGCCCTCGCCGTCCAGGACGAAGTTGACCGTCGGCTCGTTTGTGATGGGGTCGCGGGCAACCTGGGCGCTGCGGATGTGGTTTCCGTCCAGGCCGTTTTCCTTGATGTCCTCGTAGACGACGATGTACCGCTCGAGCTGGTCGAGCCCGTACGCGTCCTTCGTGTAATAGCCCCGCACGACCGATCCGGCGGGAACGAAGTCCACGGCAAAAACCGGGTTCTCCGGCGAGTAGCCGGGGTTGGCCCCCTGATAGGCGATGAGCTTTTCCGTGGCTTCCTCGTCAACGATGTGGAAGTTCAGGCTTCCCTTCCCCATCAGGAACGCCCGGACCCGTTCGGGGTCGGCGTCTCCGGGGATTTCGATCATGATCGTTCCCTCGTCCCCGCCCCGCCGGATCTGCGGCTCGGTGACGCCGAACTGGTCTATCCTGTTCGTGATGATTTCCAGGGCCCGGCGGATCGCGTCTTCCCGCTCATCCGCGCCGGGAACGTGGCCGAGACGCCTTTCCAGCGACTCCATGTCCGCCTGCAGAACGACCGTCATGCCTCCGGACAGGTCCAGACCGAGCTGGAGCGACCGGGACCGGAGGTCCTTCAGGTCCATGATTTCCTGGTGGTTGAATTTTTCCACCTCGGTAAAGGCTTCCTTCTCGCTGCGGAAACCGGCGAAAACCGAGGATACGCTCCACGTCTTCGGCACGTCCTTCTTCGCGAGCCGGTAATTGATCCCGGCCTTTTCGGCGAGATAATCGAACCCCTCCGGCATTCCTGCGTCGGGGGAGGCGAGCGCCAGGGCCTTCAGCTCGTCCATTTCCTTTTTGGCCCTGGCCTGTGCGTATTCGCGGATCTGCTCCCGGGAGCTGCCGGCCAGGGTCTTCATTTCCGCGGGTATCTTGTAGTACCACTGAAAGGTGGGATAGATGAAAGTAATGCCCACGCCGATAAGCGCAAGCACCAGGATGAAACGTAGTCGTTTGCTCATGCCGTCAACTCCAATCGGGACAAGGGGAAATTATTCTTTCGCTTCCGTCTTCTGTTCGGCGGAAACCGCCTCGACGGGCTTCGAGGCGTTGAGAACCGCCGCGACGGCGGACTTGGAAAACTCTATCTTGGTGGCGTCGTCAACCTTGATGACGACGGAATCGTCCTTGACCGAGTTGATGACACCCCGGATTCCGCCGATGGTGACGACCCGGTCGCCCTTCTTCAGCGCCGAGAGCATCATCTTGGCTTCTTTCTGCTTTTTGTTCTGGGGCCGGATGATCAGGAAGTAAAAAATGACGAAAACAAGGCCGAAGGTGATGAAGGTCGTCGCAAGCTGACCGCCGCCACCGCTCTGCAGGAGCGGGAAATTTCCGATAGTCATATTCATACGTTATTTCTCTTCCTTAGATAAAATGGGATTCGGTAGAAACTACCATAAAGGCCCTTAATAGTCAATCGATTATTTTCGTCCGGCTTATTCCCTCGGGTACGCCGTAGACGCCGAACAGACGGGCAAGGTCGTCCCGGCCGTAGATCCTGTCGGGCACGGCACGGCCGAAAATGGACAGAAACTCCTCGAGCTCCGCCGCGTCTCCCGAGTACAGAACGGAACAGAAGGCCGCCTTGAACAGGCCCTTCCCGGCGAGTTCCCGGAACGACAGTTTACCGTATGCGTTTCCGGCCCTGCCGTCGACGATGGCGGTGTTTCCCTGGTATCCGATGGTGAAAATGAAGTCTTCCCTTTTCATGGGCCCATTATACCCGGGAGGACGCACAAAAAAAAGGGGGCGGCCCTGACGGCCGTCCCCTTCCCAGATGCAGCGTGAAACCGTTTCCGGCTTACATCATGTCCATGCCGCCCATTCCGCCCATGCCGCCCATTCCGCCGTGGCCGCCCATGGGAGCCTTTTTCTCCTCGGGCAGGTCGGTGATGGCGCATTCGGTGGTCAGCAGCAGTCCCGCGATGGAGGCCGCGTTCTGCAGCGCGCTGCGGGCGACCTTCGCCGGGTCGATGATTCCGGCCTTCACCATGTTGGTCCATTCCATCTTCGCGGCGTCGTAGCCCACGCCCTTCTTTTCGGTTTTCGCCTTCTCGGCGATGATCGAGCCGTCCAGGCCGGCGTTTCCGGCGATCTGGCGGATCGGCTCTTCCAGGGCCCTCTTGACGATCCGGAAGCCGACCTTTTCCTCCTCGGTGAAGGATGCCGTGTCGTACTTGTCCAGAACGGGAACGACCTGCGCCATGGTGACGCCGCCGCCGGGGATGATGCCCTCGTCGATGGCGGCGCGGGTGGCGGACAGGGCGTCCTCGACCCGGTGCTTCTTTTCCTTCAGCTCGGTCTCGGTGGCCGCGCCGACGTTGATGACCGCCACGCCGCCCGCGAGCTTCGCGAGCCGTTCCTGGAGTTTTTCCCGGTCGTAATCGGAGGTGGTGTCCTCGATCTGGGCCTTGATCTGGGCGATCCGGTCCTTGATGTCGCTCGCCTTGCCTTCGCCGCTGACGATGGTGGTGTTTTCCTTGTCGACCTTCACCATCTTCGCCTTGCCCAGGGCGGAAAGTTCGGTGTTTTCGAGCTTGAGGCCCAGCTCGTCGGAGATGACCTGGCCGGCGGTGAGAACCGCGATATCCTCGAGCATCGCCTTGCGGCGGTCGCCGAAGCCGGGGGCCTTGACGGCGCAGGCGCTCAGGGTTCCGCGCAGGTTG